>NZ_RHQR01000025.1:0-79579 GCF_003936645.1 Pseudomonas sp. p106 | reverse complement strand
CGGTCTGTACTGCTGTGAACAGTCAGAAGCCGGCTTTAGGTCCCACCCACCCCTTCGAGTCCTACCATACAAGCCGGCTTGCCGGCGATGGGCCGCAAAGCGGCCCCACTTTAACGCGGTAGCTCGATCCGCGAAGTCTCCCCCGGCACCACCGGCCAATCGCCGGCAGCCCATTTCGCCCGGGCGTGTTCGATCAGTTGCGGATCACTGGCCACGAAATTCCAGTTCATCCGCCGTGGCCCATCCAGTGGCTCGCCGCCGATCAATACCAGCTGGCATTCACCCTCGGCATACAAGGCAATCTCTTCGCCCTCAGGCAGCACCACCAAGCTGCACGCCTCGACTTCCTCATCATTCATCAACAGCTCGCCGTCGAGCAGGTACAGCGCCCGTTGCGCATGCTCATCAGGTACCACCAGCGTGGTCGCCGATTGCATCTGCACATGCGCGTAAAGGGTAGGGGAGAGGACTGGCACCGGCGATTCCAGGCAGAAACCGCTACCGGCAATCATGCAGATGCGTACCCCCAGGTTATCGCTCACTGGCAGGCTGGCCGCGGCGTGATGGCTATAGCTCGGTGCGCCTTGCTCGAGCGCGCGGGGCGACGCCAGCCACACCTGCAGCCCATGCAGGCGCGAACCGTGTGCCAACGCATCGGCCGGGGTGCGTTCGACATGCGCTACGCCGCTGCCGGCCGTCATCCAGCTCACATCGCCAGGCACCACGCGCTGATTCGAGCCCAGGCTGTCCTTGTGCAGGATCGCCCCTTCGAACAGGTAGGTCAGGGTCGACAGGCCGATATGCGGGTGCTGGCGAATATCCATGCCATGGCCCGGCGCATAGTCGGTTTCGAGCATGTGGTCGAAGAACACGAACGGGCCGACGCTGCGGCACTGCGCCGACGGTAGTGGGCGCAGGATCGGTTGGCCCTCGACCGACTCGGCGCGCGGGCGGATCACCAATGGGCTGCTCATGCTGTGCTCCAGGCGGCGGGAAATAGCACCAGCATAGCGGTTTGCCGTGCATGGCTGAACCGCTGGCTTGGCCGCCAGGTCTATTCTGTTCATACACAGAGAAGGATGCTGCCCATGATCGCCAGAGCGCTGGCCTGCCTGCTGTTGAGCGCAACGTTGTGCCAGGCGGCACAGGCGCGTGATTACCGCTACAGTGACGCCCACCTGCACTATGTGGACTTCTTTCAAGAGACCGAGGGTATGGCTGCCCTGATCAAGGCCATGGATCAAGCGGGTGTCGACCACTCGATGATTTCTGGCATTCCGGTGGCCAAGAAATGGCACGAGGATGAGCCCAAGCGGCCGCGCTATTACGCCGGTGACGATGCCGACGCCTACTGGTACAGCGCCACCGATACCTACGTGGCGGCGGCGCTGCAGAAGCTGCCGGCCGAGCAGCGCAAGCGTTTTCATCCTTTCCTGACCGGTTTCAATCCGGTAGACAAGAATGCGGTCAGCCATATCGAGCGCATGCTCGATCTCTACCCTGGCCTCTGGCAGGGCATAGGTGAAGTATTTACCCGGCACGACGACCTTACTGCGCTGACCAGCGGTGATACGCCGCGCGCCAACAACGAGGCCATGACCCGTATCTATCACCTGGCAGCCGAACGCGACATGCCGGTACTGCTGCATTCGAACATCACCTCCAAGCGTGAGCGCAACCCGCTTTACCTGGCCGAGATCGAGGAACCGCTGCGCAATCATCCGCATACCCGGTTCATCTGGGCGCACGCGGGCACGAGCATGGAGATTCATCGGCATCAGACGCAGATGGACTTTCTATTGCCGGTGCTGACGCGCCTGCTCAACGACTACCCGAACCTTTACATCGACTTGTCGTGGACTGTGCTCGAGCCCTACCTGCTGGATGACAAGGGTGTGCCGCGCAAGGAGTGGCTGGCGCTGGTCGAGCGCTTCGCGCAGCGGTTCATGCTTGGGTCTGACGTGGTGGGCAAGTTTGGCAGCGTGGGGGAGCAGATGCACAGCTTCAAGCCGTTTCTGGATGCCTTGCCGGAAGGGGTGGCGAAGCAGGTGGCGCGGGACAACTTCCTGGCGGTCTTGCCCAAGGCTCGCTGACGGTCTGCCCGAACGCTACGCGGCACAGGCAAACACAAAAGAAAACGCCCCGAACCAGTCGGGGCGTTTTCATTTACCGCATCAAGGCATTACTTGCCAGTCCAGCGCTTGAGCACCAGGGTGGCGTTGGTGCCGCCAAAGCCGAAGCTGTTGCTCATGACCGTGTCGATCTTGGCGTTTTCTTCGGTTTTGCGCAGGATCGGCAGGTCAGCGACTTCCGGGTCCAGCTCGTCGATGTTGGCGGAGCCGGCGATGAAGTTGTTCTCCATCATCAGCAGGCAGTAGATCGCCTCGTGGACGCCAGCAGCACCCAGCGAGTGGCCCGACAGGCTCTTGGTCGAGCTGATCTTCGGTGCCTTGTCGCCGAACACGGCGCGAACACCTTTGATTTCGGCAACGTCGCCGACCGGAGTCGAGGTGCCGTGGGTGTTCAGGTAGTCGATCGGGGTGTCGACAGTGGCCAGTGCCTGCTGCATGCAGCGAATGGCACCTTCGCCGCTTGGGGCAACCATGTCGTAGCCGTCGGACGTCGCGCCGTAGCCGACGATTTCGGCGTAGATCTTGGCGCCACGGGCGAGGGCGTGTTCCAGTTCCTCGACCACGACCATGCCGCCACCGCCAGCGATGACGAAGCCATCACGGTCGGCGTCGTAAGCGCGCGAAGCCAGTTCCGGGGTATCGTTGCGCTTGGTCGACAAGGCGCCCATGGCATCGAACAGGAACGACTGGCTCCAGTGCTCTTCTTCACCGCCACCGGCGAAGACGATGTCCTGCTTGCCCCACTGGATCTGCTCCAGGGCGGTGCCGATGCAGTGTGCCGAGGTGGCACAGGCCGACGAGATCGAGTAGTTCAGGCCCTTGATCTTGAACGGGGTGGCCAGGCACGCCGAAACGGTGCTGCCCATGGTGCGGGTGACGCGGTAGGGGCCGACACGCTTGACGCCTTTCTCACGCAGGGTGTCCAGCGCTTCCATCTGGTTCAGAGTCGAGGCGCCGCCGGAGCCAGCCACCAGGCCGGTACGCGGGTTGGAAACCTGCTCTTCGGTCAGGCCGGCGTCCTTGATCGCGTCCTGCATCGCCAGGTAGGCATACGCCGCAGCGTGGCCGACGAAGCGGTAGACCTTGCGGTCGATCAGTTCTTCGAGGTTGAGGTCGATGGAGCCGGAAACCTGGCTACGCAGCCCCTGTTCCATGTATTCCGGGTTATAACGGATACCCGGACGGCTGTTGCGCAGGTTTTCGGTGACGGTAGCTTTGTCATTGCCCAGGCACGATACGATGCCCAGACCAGTGATAACGACGCGGCGCATGCGAATAACCCTTAGAAATTGTCAGTGGAGGTGAACACGCCGACCCGCAGGGCTTCGGCAGTGTAGATCTCGCGGCCGTCAACGCTGACCGAGCCATCGGCGATGGCCATGTTCAGCTTGCCCTTCAGGACGCGCTTGATGTGAATGTTGTAGGTGACTTTCTTGGCGGTAGGCAATACCTGACCAAAGAATTTCACTTCACCCGAGCCCAGGGCGCGGCCACGGCCTGGAAGGCCCTGCCAGCCCAGGAAGAAGCCAACCAGCTGCCACATGGCGTCAAGGCCCAGGCAGCCGGGCATTACCGGGTCGCCTTCGAAATGGCAGGCGAAGAACCACAGGTCCGGGGTGATATCCAGCTCGGCGACCAATTCACCTTTGCCGTACTTGCCGCCTTCTTCGCTGATATGGGTGATGCGATCGACCATCAGCATGTTCGGCGCGGGCAGTTGCGCATTACCTGGGCCGAACAGCTCACCGCGACTGCAGCGCAGCAGGTCTTCCCGAGTAAAGGCGTGTTGTTTGGTCATGCGAGCTCCTCAATAACCCCCTGTGGCAGGGGATGAATCTTCCCGGCCAACCCGACATCAGTCCGGGCGGCAGCCTACAGGTAGACTATTGCGTTGTGGTGAAAGTCACAGCGCACCTGGCGAAAGAAGTACAGGTGTGCACTGAAACGTCTATTTTCAGGGCCGATGAAGGTCCTGTCCAGTCCTTAAGACTGCCGCACTTTAGCATTTATCGCCAGTCGCGGCTGTCCGGCCGGGTAACCAGCGTTGCAACACCTGCTGCAGGTCAGTGCGGCGCAACGGTTTGCTCAGGTAATCGTCCATGCCGGCGGCCATGCAACGTTCCCGGTCACCCTGCAGGGCGTTGGCGGTCAAGGCGATGATCGGCAACTGGCCGCCGTTGGGCAGCAGGCGTATGCGTCGGGTGGCTTCATAACCATCGACCTGCGGCAGGCGGCAGTCCATCAGGATCGCAGCAAAGTGCTGCTGGCTGACCTTTTCCACGGCCTGGATGCCGTCATGGGCCACGCTGACCTCCAGCCCCAAGCTGCGCAACATGGCTTCGATGACGCTCTGATTGACCGGGTTGTCCTCCACCAGCAGGATCCGTTCGCCTTTGGCGAGCGGTGTGTGAGCCGCCAGCGCGCCGGGCAATGTCGCAGGCGCAGGGCTCGCCAGGGCTAGCGGCATTTCCAGGGTGAAGGTCGAACCCAGCCCTTCGTGGCTTTCGCCACGCAGCTTGCCGCCCATGCGTTCAGCAAGGGTGCGAGCGATGGACAGCCCCAGGCCAGTACCGCCATAGCGCCGGGAAATCGAGCTGTCGGCCTGCTGGAAGGCGACGAACATCATTTCCAGGCGTTCGCTGTCGATGCCGATGCCTGTGTCGCGCACGCTGCACGTGAACCACAGCGTCTGACGATCGAGCGCCTGCCAACGCGCTTCGACCTGCACCTGGCCGCGTTCAGTGAACTTCAGGGCATTGCCGACCAGGTTGAGGAGGATCTGGCGGATGCGCGTCGGGTCGCCCACCACCTGCAGCCGCTCGCTCTGGGCCGGTAATTGCAGTTGCAGATCCAGGCCCCGTTGCTGTGCGCTGTGCTGGAAGGACTGCACGCTGCTGGCGATCAGCTCGCCGAGATTGAAGTCGATATGCTCCAGTTGCAGCGTGGTGCGTTCGATCCGTGAGAAATCGAGAATGTCGTTGATCACCTTGAGCAAGTGCCCGGTGGATTCGCTGGCCACAGCCGTGTACTCGGCCTGCTCGCTGGTCAACTGGGTGGTTTCGAGCAGCTGCAGCATGCCCAGCACGCCATTCATGGGGGTGCGCAGCTCGTGGCTCATCATCGCGAGGAATTCCGACTTGGCGCCGTTGGCCTGCTCGGCCTCCTCGCGGGCCTGGATCAACTGGGCAATGGCCTGTTTCTGTTCGGCGCTGGCCTGTTCCAGTGCGCTGGCCAGGTTGTTGATGTGGCGTGCCAGGTGGCCCAGCTCGCTGTCGTCGACCACCGGCAGCGGGGTGTTGTAGTCACCTTGCTGGATGGCCTTGACTGCGTGGCCCATGTCGCTGATCGGCTTTGCGAGGCTCATGGCCAGGCGCCGTGCGAGCAGGAAGGTGAACAACAGGGCGAACAGCGCCAGGATGCCAGCCTTGATAACGAGCTCCTGTTGGCGCTGGCTGAAGGCGTCGTCCGACATGCCGACGATCACCCGCCCCAGATAATCGTCCCCGATCGCCGGCGACGGCGCTTTGCCCTGCTGCAGGAAGTCGTTGTCCAGGCGTATTTGCTGAAGCCGGATCGGCGCCTGGAACACCTCCACGCGTTGTGCCCGGTTAGCGCTCTCGTCAGACTGCTCGACGTACACCAGGATGTGGTTGCGGCTGTCCTGCACTTCCAGAAAGCGCACGTGGGGGATGCTCAGGGTGGCGCGCATCAGGCCTTCGAGCACTTCGTTGTTGCCCGAGATCACACCGTACTCGGACGCTGGAGCCAACTGATTGGCGATCAGCTGACCGGTATGGTTGAGCTCCTGGCGCAAGTCCTGGATGCGCACGAAGGTGAAGAAGCTGATCAGCAGCAATGTCAGCAGCAGCGCAGGGCCCAGGCTTATGATCTGCGTACGGGTGTGGATATCCCAGCTCAGGCGTCTAGTCATGGGGTGGGTTCTCCTTCAGCCAAAACCTTGGCAGTGGCGTTCGGATCGATCGGTTCAAGGCCCAGGGCGCGAGCCACCTGCTGGTTGCCGCTGACCCCGAAACGTGCGGGGTAGAGGCTGCGCGGCCATTGCGCTGGCGGGCGGTCGAGCAGTTGGTCGAGCACCGCCAGCCAGTCCTCCTGGTCGCTGTAGGTACTGGCCAGGGCACCGGCGCGGACAAAGCCGGCGTTCGGGCCGATCAGCGCCATCTGCCGGCCGTAGGTGCTGAGCAGCAGGTTCTTGGCGGTCTTGGAGTTGTAAAGGTCGGGGTCTTCCAGGCCCAGTAGCACGTCGCTATTGCCCAACAGATCCAGCAGCGGCCGGCTGTCGCGCTGGTCCGGCCATTGCTGGGCGACGATTTCCAGCCCCAGTGGCCGGGCTGCCTGGCGTAGTTCATCAAGCAGAAAATGGCTGTGTTCTGCGTACAGCACGCCGATGCGTTGGGCCTGCGGCAACAGGTAGCGGGCCAGGCGCAACTGGCGGGCCAGGGGCGGGTCACTCCACAGCAGCGTCAGGTACGCCGGTCGCGACTTTCCCAGGCGCTGCTCGGCCTGCACGCGGCTGATGCGCATGGCCAGGGCCGCCGGCCCTTTGCTTTCGGCCAGGCGCCACTCCAGTGCGGCGCTGTCAAGCAGCACCAGGCGCAGGTCGGCCTTGAGCTTGCCTGGGCGCGGCAGTTCGGCGACGGTCTGAAACCGTACCTGATCTTGGTTGCGGCGGCTTTCGAGGGCCGCGACAAAGCTACGGATGCCGGGCTGTTCCTCGCCACCGACCAACAGGATTTCGCTGGCGGACAGCGAACCCAATGGCCAAAGGCAGAACACCAGCAGGCGCAGCAGGCGGGCCATCAGAACTCCAGCTCCGCGCTGACGCTCAGGCGGTGACGGCTGTCATAGCGGTTCTGGAGGGTGGTGGTCGGCTCGTCGTCCAGGCGCTGCTGCCACAACGCAGCCAGCTCAAGGGTGCTGCCCTCGATCCGAAAGCGTTTGGCCAGACGCAGGTCGAGGCGCTCGTAGCGATACTGGTTAAGTGCATCGTCGCCGTAGTAGAACAGCGCACTGGACCAGCCATCACCCCATTCGCGCATCCAGCCCGCCGAGCCGCTGTTGCGGGCGGTGTTGGCGCTGTCGGCGGGGTTGCTGGCCCAGGCATCGACATAGGCATATGTGAAACGCAGGCGGTCGCGCCGGGTAGGGCGCCAGTCCAGCTGTGCCTCGCTGCCGCTGAATCGGGCCTTGTTGGCGTTACTGGCGATGTACTGGTTGTTCCTCAGGGGCTCGCTGATCATTCCGGTGATCTCGTCGTAGAACAGCTTCACATCCATGTTCAGGTCGATAGCAGTGAACTGGCCGTTGTAGCCCAACTCGCGAGAACGCATGCGTTCCTGGTCGAGGTCGCCCGGGCCGCGGGTCTTGACGAAATACTCGCCGTTCTGCTGGCCGAACGCAGTAGGGGTCAGGTTCTTGACCGTGTAGCTCCAGTTGACGTTGTTTTCGAACATGTCCGGCGAGCGCACTGCCTCGGAGTACACCGCGCGCAAGCCGTGGCGCGGGGTGATCAGGTAGTTGACTGCCATGCGCGGGGACAGCGAGCTGCCGGACAGTTGCGAGTCTTCGAACATCGCGCCGCCCTGCAGGATCCAATGATCGTCCGCGCGCCACTCCAACTGGCCGAAGAGGCGCCAGGTCTGATCGTCCAGGCCTCCGTCGAAATACGTCTGTGAGTCGGCGCGGTCATAACGGTAGTTCATGCCGCTGAGCAGGCGCAGGTTGTCGGTCAGGCTCAGGGTATCCTGGATTTCCAGGTCGTAGCGGGTTTCACGGGTGCTCTGGTCGACATCGCCGCACACCACGTTGCTGCCGCCCTGGTTGTTCCACTGGTCCTTGATGGCATTGACCAGCGCCTGCTCTTCGGGGTTGCTGCTGTTGGGCGGGTTGTTGGCGCCGCGGGCGACCTGCTCGGCAAAATTCGGGTTGAGCTGCCACAGCCGGGTCAGTTCCGGGCTGAACGACAGCGCTGCGTCGCAGGCGCGCCAGACCTGCTGGCGGTCGAAGTGCTGGGCCGAGCCCTGCACGTACAGGCTGTGGTCAGGGTTGAAGTCGATGTTCCAGCGCACGGAGCCTGCGTAGTCCTTGGCGTTGACGTCGGCGTTGTTGCCGCTTTCGGTGACGAAGGGGAATACGGGCTGGTAGGTATAGGGCCGCTGGTTGCTGCCCTCTTTGGCTGCCAGTTGCCATTCCAGGGTCTGATTTGTCGCGAGGCTATGGCTGACGCTGAGGTTGAAGCGGTTCAGGCGGCGGCTGTCGCGGTAATCCTGGCCAAACTGGTTTTCATCGAAGCCGTCATCTTTCTGGCCCGACACCGACAGGCGCAGATCACCGCCGTCCCAGCCGAAGCCGTGGCTGAGGTAGTAGTCATCGATGCCATCCTGGCCGCGGGTCAGCTTCATGCGCGTGCCATGGCTGTCCGCCGGATTGCGGGTGAGAATGTTGACCACCGCCATCAGTGCATTGGCGCCGTAGCTGACGGTGTTGGGGCCGCGGAACACCTCGATGCGTTCGATGTCCTCCAGCGCCACTGGGATGTCGCTCCAGTCCACCGTGGCCAGGCCCGCACGGTACACCGAGCGGCCGTCGATCAGCACCTGCATGCGCCGGGCTTCGTTGACGTTGGTGCCGTGGTAATTGACGGTTGGCTGGTTGCCGGCGCCGTAGCCGATCATCATCCCCGGCACCAGGCGCAGCAGTTCGGGGATGTCGCGGGCGCCGCTGGCACGGATCAGTTCGCTGTCGAGCACGGTCATGCTGCCCGGCACGGCGGCCGGGGATTGTTTCAGCCGCGTGGCGGTCAGAACCTGTGGCAGGTCGGCGTTGTCGATGAACAGGTCGTCGGCCACGGCCGGGCTGCCGAGCAAGGCAGTCAGCAGCAACAGGCGAGGGTAGGGAGGCGTGCCATGGAACACGATACGGCCTTGTATCAGAGTTGAAACAGGCATGTTAACTGACCATGGGGGTTTTGCCAGCCACAGGCTGCAAGCTGCAAGCTACAAGAAAACCTTGTGGCCAATGAGGGCGCTGTGTCTTGCAGCTTGCAGCTTGCAGCTTGCAGCTTGCCGTATAATGGCCCGGTCGCCACTTAACTTATGGCTTTAACGGATTGAATATGACTGAACAGCAACCTGTTGCAGTTCTGGGAGGCGGCAGCTTCGGCACCGCCGTGGCGAACCTGCTGGCGCAGAACGGCGTGCCGGTACGCCAATGGATGCGTGACCCTGAGCAGGCCGAGGCCATGCGCGTCAATCGCGAGAACCCGCGCTACCTCAAAGGCATCCGTCTGCATGACGGCGTCGAGCCGGTCAACGACCTGCTGGCCACGTTGCACTACAGCGACCTGATCTTCGTCGCGCTGCCCTCCAGCGCCTTGCGCAGCGTTTTGGCCCCGCATGCCGCGCTGCTGCGCGGCAAATGCCTGGTCAGCCTGACCAAAGGCATCGAAGCGCAGAGCTTCAAGCTGATGAGCCAGATCCTCGAAGAGATCGCGCCCGATGCGCGAATCGGTGTGTTGTCCGGGCCAAACCTGGCCCGCGAGATCGCTGAGCATGCGCTCACCGCTACCGTGGTCGCCAGTGAAGATGAAGACCTCTGCCAGTGCGTGCAGGCGGTATTGCACGGGAGTACCTTCCGGGTCTACGCCAGCAGCGACCGCTTCGGTGTCGAGCTGGGTGGGGCTCTGAAGAACGTCTATGCGATCATTGCTGGCATGGCCGTGGCGCTGGGCATGGGCGAAAACACCAAGAGCATGCTGATTACCCGTGCGCTGGCCGAAATGACCCGTTTCGCCGTGAGCCAGGGTGCCAACCCCATGACCTTCCTCGGTCTTGCGGGGGTCGGCGACCTGATCGTCACCTGTTCTTCGCCCAAGAGCCGCAACTACCAGGTCGGTCACGCCCTGGGCCAGGGCCTGACGCTGGAGCAGGCGGTCAGTCGCCTGGGCGAGGTGGCCGAAGGGGTCAATACCCTCAAGGTGCTCAAGGCCAAGGCTGAAGAGGTCCAGGTCTACATGCCGCTGGTAGCAGGGCTGCATGCCATCCTCTTCGAAGGCCGCACGCTGAACCAGGTGATCGAGCGCCTGATGCGCGCCGAGCCCAAGACCGACGTCGACTTCATTTCCATCAGCGGTTTCAACTGAGCCTTTAGCGGCTTTGAACAGAACAAGGAGCGACACATGAACGATACCCCTGAGCGCGCCCAGCGCGAGTCGATCATCCTGCGCGTGCTGTGGATGCTGGTGTTTCTGGTGGTGTGGCAACTGGCCGAGCTGCTGCTCGGCGGCCTGGTGCTGGTGCAGCTCATCTACCGTCTGATCTACGGCGCGCCGAGCGCCAGCCTGATGAACTTCGGCGACAGCCTGAGCCAGTACCTGGCGCAGATCGGTCGCTTTGGCACCTTCCATACCGACAGCAAGCCGTGGCCTTTCGCAGACTGGCCCACACCGCGTGCGCCGGAAGGCGAAGCGCCGCATGCCGTTGCCCCTGCACCCCACCCGGTGCGCGATGAGGAGCCCAAACTGTGAAGCTTTGGGTATTGCGCCACGGTGAGGCAGAGCCCAGGGCCAACACCGACGCCGAGCGGCGCCTGACTGCCCACGGCCGCGAGCAGGTGCTGCACAGTGCTGCGCATCTGCTCGGCCAGCCGTTGCAGGCCATCATTGCCAGCCCCTACGTGCGTGCTCAACAAACGGCCGCCCTGGTGCATGACACCCTCGGTTTCGCCGAGCCGGTGCGCACCGTGCCCTGGCTTACGCCCGACAGCAACGTGCAGGAGGTGATCGCTGAACTCGAACGCCTGGGGCTTGAGCACGTATTGCTGGTCAGCCACCAGCCGTTGGTGGGTGCGCTGGTCGGCATGCTGGAGCATGGCCACGCGCAACAGCCTGCGCCTTTGAGCACCGCCAGCCTGGCGCAGCTTGAAGGCGACTGGCCGCTGGCGGGGCTGATGACCCTGCAGGCCCTGCAGCACGCGCCTTGATTGATCGGCAACGGGCGTTTGCGCCTGTTGCCGTGCCCCAGCCGATTACTCGCAGCCCGGCTTCGTCAGCGCCCGGTGACCTGATCGCCCTCGCCGATGACCTTTACGGACGTTGCCGAGCGCCCGCGGGATGCCGACAATGGGCCATCATCCTCGTACCGGACCAGGTGCCATGTCGCAGCAGATCTTCTTCGCCCATGCCAACGGCTTTCCGTCGGCCACCTACGGCAAGCTGTTCGCGGCCTTGGCGCCGGATTACCAGGTGCAGCATCTGCCCCAGCATGCCCATGACCCCCGCTTTCCGGTGAACGAGAACTGGCAGAGCCTGGTGGATGAGCTTTTACACCACCTGGCCAGGCAGGATCAGCCGGTGTGGGGTGTCGGCCACTCGCTGGGTGGCGTGCTGCACCTGCATGCAGCCCTGCGGTGTCCTGCTTACTACCGCGGTGTGGTCATGCTTGACTCACCGGTGCTGACCCGCGCCGATCAGTGGTTGCTGCGCACCGCCAAGCGCTTTGGCTTCATTGACCGCATCACCCCTGCAGGCCGCACGCTGGGGCGGCGCGAGGCGTTCAGCGACCGCGCCAGCGCACGGGACTATTTCGCCAGCAAAAAGCTGTTCCGGCATTTCGACCCCGACTGCCTGGAAGCCTACCTCGAGCATGGCCTGCAAGACATGGAGCAGGGGGTACGCCTGCGCTTCGATCCGGCTACCGAAATCAGCATCTACCGCAGCATCCCTCACGCAAGCCCGGCCCCTGCGCGGCAGCTTCAGGTGCCACTGGCGATGGTGCGGGGTGAGCGCAGCAACGTGATTCGTCGCCACCACACGCTGGCTGTGCGCGGCATGCCCAAGGGCGAGTACCACAGCGTACCCGGTGGGCACATGTTCCCCCTGGAGCGGCCGACAGACACTGCCAGCCTGATCAAAGGCCTGTTCGATCGCTGGGGCCAGGCATGAGTGCCCACGTTGAGGAAGTCCGCCTCAGCCTGGGTCATATCGAGCTGGCTGCTCACCTGTTCGGCCCCGAAGACGGCCGGCCGGTGATCGCCCTGCATGGCTGGCTGGACAATGCCAACAGTTTTGCCCGCCTCGCACCACAATTGAAAGGCCTGCGCATCCTCGCCCTGGACCTTGCCGGGCATGGCTACTCGCAGCACCGCCCGCCAGGCGCCGGCTATGCGCTGGCCGACTACGCCCATGATGTACTGCGGGTTGCCGAACAACTGGGCTGGCAACGGTTTGCCCTGTTGGGGCATTCGCTGGGGGCGATCATTTCTGTGCAGCTGGCCGCCGCCCTGCCAGAGCGGGTCAGCCATCTGGCGCTGATCGACGGCGTCATCCCGCCGACCGGCGCCGAAGCGGATGCCGGCGAGCGCCTGGGGTTGGCGCTGCAAGCCCAGTTGCGCCTGGATGGCAAACGCAAGTCGGTCTACAAGACCCTGGAGGAGGGCGTGCAGGCGCGCATGAAGGGCATGGTCGCGGTCAGCCGGGACGCTGCCGAGTTGCTCGCCCAGCGCGGCCTGATGCCGGTGCCTGGCGGTTACAGTTGGCGCAGTGACAGCCGCCTGACGTTGCCATCGCCGGTGCGCTTGAGCCATGCCCAGGCCATGGCCTACGTGCGCCGGGTGAACTGCCCGGCGTGCCTGGTGGTGGCGGCCGATGGCATGCTGGCGCGCCACGCTGAGCTGCTGCAACAGCTACCCTTTGAACAGAAGGTGCTGCCCGGTGGCCATCATCTGCACCTGAACGATGAACACGGCGCGGCCCTTGTCGCAGACTGTATCAATCGCTTCTTTGGCTTTGCTTGACTTGAGCCGGACAAGTGTCGAGGCTTGGCGGGTTGAACAGGGAGACAACCATGCAACTGCCAGACATCCTGGAGCTTCATTACGGCGCTCGCCGCCGCGCGGGTCGCCGATGAGCGTGCCCGTCATGATTCGTACTGCCGGCGCCTGCCTGGCGCTCGTAAGCCCGCTGCTGTGGGCCGGCGCCCTGCCCGTGCCCGTGGATGCCAAAGTGGTCGAACAACGCCCGGCAGTCGAGCAGGAACGGGTCTACCCAATGGGCCCGCTACGCAAGATCAGCGGCCGTCTGCGCGTGGACGACAAGGTCGAGAGCCGAGGGCAGGTAAGTTCCATCACTTACGAACTGCCGGCCGAGCGTACGGCTCGTGAAGCCTTCACCAGTGCCCGCGAAGCGTTGCAGCGCGATGGCGGTTACCCATTGTTCTGGTGTCAGGGCCGCGATTGTGGCGAAGCCAGCCTGTGGGGCAATGAGGTATTCGGCAGCGCGCGGCTCAATGGCGGTGACGAGCAGCAGGCGTTCATCCTCCTGCGCCGCTCCGCCAAAGAGGCAGACACCCTGGTAGCGCTTTACAGCGTTACCCGCGGCAACCGCCGCGCCTACCTGCACGTGGAAGAGTTCGTCGCCAGCAGCCCGCTGGGTGAACTGATGCCTACGCCGGCTACGGTGCTGCGCGAAATGCGCGACACGGGCAAGCTCGACTACCCCGACCTGGCTGTGCCGCAACCTTCCTGGGTGACCTTGTTGGGTCGCAGCCTGAACCTGGACAGCACGTTGCGTGCAAGCCTCAGCGGTCCCCAGGCTGAGGCCTGGCGCGAGCAGCTGGTCAGGGCCGGTGTACGCAGCAACCGGCTCGAAGTCGGCAATGCCCCCACCGATGGCCTGCACCTGGAACTGATCCGTTGAATGAGCGCCACCATGGCCAACAATGATCGCCTGCTGATCCAGATTATCCTGCTGACCTTGCTCGGCGCTGCGTTGTGGGTGATGGCTCCTTTCATTTCCGCGTTGTTGTGGGGGGCTATCCTGGCGTTTGCCAGCTGGCCGCTGATGCGCCTGCTGACACGCGCACTGGGTGGGCGTGAAACACTGGCGGCAGGCCTGCTGACCTCGGCCTGGATACTCATCGTGGCCTTGCCGTTGGTGTGGTTGGGCTTCAACCTCGCCGACCATGTTCGGGACGCCACCGCCTTCGTGCGCGACGTGCAGGTCGATGGCTTGCCTGATGCCCCCGCGTGGCTGGGCGGCATTCCCCTGGTCGGTGAACGCCTGGTCAGCGGCTGGCAGTCTCTCGACCAGCAGGGCGCCGCGCTGATCGCGTCGGTCAAGCCTCACCTGGGCCAGGTCGGCAACTGGTTGCTGGCACGCAGTGCGCAGATCGGCAGTGGTGTGCTGGAGCTGACGCTGAGCCTGGTCTTCGTGTTCTTCTTCTATCGTGACGGCCCGCGCCTGGCGGCGTTCGTCCTGCGTTTGCTGAACCGCCTTGTAGGTGAGCGCGCCGAGTATTACCTGGAGCTGGTGGCGGGCACCGTGCAACGGGTGGTCAACGGGGTGATCGGTACTGCGGCGGCACAGGCACTGCTGGCCTTGATCGGCTTCCTGATCGCCGGTGTGCCGGGGGCCATTGTGCTGGGCCTGGTCACCTTCATGCTCAGCCTGATCCCCATGGGGCCGCCACTGGCGTGGATACCCGCAACTGCCTGGCTGGTATGGCAGGGTGAGTACGGCATGGCGGTGTTCCTGGGTATCTGGGGCACCTTCGTCATCAGTGGCGTGGACAACGTGCTCAAGCCTTACCTGATCAGCAGGGGCGGCAACCTGCCGCTGGTGATCGTGCTGCTCGGGGTGTTTGGCGGTTTGATTGCCTTTGGCTTCATTGGCCTGTTCATCGGGCCAACCTTGCTGGCGGTAGGGTATAGCCTGCTGCTGGACTGGAGCCGCAACGCCGGGCAGCCAACGCCACAACGTTAACCTTGCGTCGGCCCGGGCGGGCTTGCCCTGCGCATGGGCCGGTGCAGGTAACACGACAAATCTGATCTTTACGCATTCTTTATTTCCAGCCCCACCCCTCGATCTCGCCCCTTTACGCCCCTCCCTTGGACAATTCCCCCAAAGCGGCCCAAGCCGTAACCAGGGGAGATCCACACATGAACATGCTCGACGGGCTGTCACTGCTACTGGCAGTGGCGTTGGCGGTTTACCTGCTGATGGCGCTGCTGCGCGCCGATCGCAGCTAGGGAGCGGCCATGCACAGTTATGACTTCGCGTTGCTGCTGGCGTTTTTCGCCATCGTGCTGCTGCCGGCACCCTGGCTCGGGCGCTTCTACTTCAACGTCATGGAGGGCCAGCGGACTTGGCTGACGCCGCTACTTGGGCCGGTGGAGCGGGGCTGCTATCGGCTGGCCGGCGTGCGCGCCGATCAGGAACAGAACTGGAAGCAGTACGCCCTGGCGCTGCTGGCGTTCAACCTGGCCGGTTTCGTGCTGCTCTTCAGCGTACTTTTACTGCAAGGTTACCTGCCGCTCAACCCGCAACACCTGCCCGGCCAGGAATGGTCGCTGGCTTTCAACACTGCGGTGAGCTTTGTCACCAACACCAACTGGCAGGCTTACAGCGGTGAAGCCTCGGTCAGTTACCTGAGCCAGATGCTCGGCCTGACCGTGCAGAACTTCGTAAGCGCCGCTACCGGGCTGGCCGTGCTGGTCGCCTTGTGCCGCGGCATCTCCCGGCGCTCGACCAGCAGTATTGGCAACTTCTGGGTCGACATGACCCGTGCCACCCTTTACGGCCTGCTGCCGTTGTGCCTGGTGCTCGCGCTGCTGCTGGTCTGGCAGGGTGTGCCGCAGACCTTCGCCGACTACGCCCACGCGGTGACCCTGCAAGGTGCTGACCAGACGATTCCGCTCGGCCCTGCCGCCAGCCAGATCGCCATCAAGCAATTGGGGACCAACGGCGGCGGCTTCTTCGGCGTCAACTCGTCACACCCGTTCGAGAACCCAACGGCCTGGAGCAACCTGTTCGAGGTGGCTTCGATCATCCTGATCCCGGCCGCCCTGGTCTTCACCTTCGGCCATTACGTCAAGGACCTGCGCCAAAGCCGCGCGATTCTGGCCTGCATGCTGGGCCTGTTCCTGATTGGCGGCGCGACCGCGCTGTGGTCGGAGCACCAGCCCAACCCGGCGCTGGACAGCGCGCAGGTTCAACAGAGCGCACCCCTGGAGGGCAAGGAAAGCCGCTTCGGCACGACCGGCTCGGTGTTGTGGACGGTGACCACCACCGCAGCGTCCAACGGCTCGGTCAACGCCATGCACGACAGCCTCAACCCGCTTACCGGCATGGTCGCCATGGTCAACATGATGGTCGGCGAGGTGATTTTCGGCGGCGTTGGCGCGGGGCTCTACGGCATGTTGCTGTTCGTGCTGATCGCGGTGTTCCTGGCAGGCTTGATGATCGGCCGCACCCCGGAATACCTCGGCAAGAAACTGCAGGCCCGGGAAGTGCAACTGTTGGTGGCAACCTTGCTGGTGATGCCGGTCGGCGTGCTGGTGCTTGGTGCCATTGCCGCCAGCCTGCCGGGGCCTGCCGGCGCGGTCAGCAACCCAGGTGCACATGGTTTCAGCCAGTTGCTGTACGCCTACACCTCGGGCGCCGCGAACAACGGCTCGGCGTTCGCCGGGTTCGGCGCCAACACCGTGTTCCACAACGTGATGATCGGCCTGGCCATGCTCATCGGCCGCTTTGGCTACATCCTGCCGATCCTGGCCTTGGCCGGAAGCCTGGCAGCGAAAAAAAGCGCGCCGCAAGGGCTGAACAGCTTCCCTACCCACGGCCCGCTGTTCACCGGCCTGCTGCTTGTGACCATCCTGCTGGTGGGCGGCCTGACCTTCCTGCCGGCCCTGGCCCTTGGGCCAATCGCTGAACACCTGAGCCTGGGTTTCTGAGGAACCGACCATGAACATGCCCATTCCTGAAGTGAACGCCCGGCACAGCGCCAAGGACCAGACCCGCTTCGCCGCGCTGTGGCGCCCGGCGCTGGTGCAAGCATTCGTCAAGCTTGACCCGCGTCAGCTCAAGCGCTCGCCGGTCATGCTGGTGGTCGCGCTGACCGCCGTCCTGACCACCGTGCTGTGCTTTGCCCCCGGCACTAACGTGAGCACCGGCGTTGCCGTGCAGATCGCGGTGTGGCTGTGGTTAACCGTGCTGTTCGCCAACTTTGCCGAAGCCCTGGCAGAAGGCCGCGGCAAGGCCCGCGCCGACAGCCTCAAGGCCGGCAGCCAAGGGCTGACCGCAGAGCGACGCATGCGCGACGGCACATTCGAGACCGTTGCCGCTGCGCAGTTGCGCAAGGACGACGTAGTCCGTGTCGTGGCCGGTGAGATGATCCCGGGTGACGGCGAGGTGCTCGAGGGCATCGCTGCGGTCAACGAAGCGGCCATCACCGGTGAGTCTGCGCCGGTGATTCGCGAATCCGGCGGTGACCGCTCGGCCGTCACTGGCAATACCCGGTTGGTTTCCGACTGGCTGCTCATTCGCATCACCAGCAACCCTGGCGAGTCGACCCTGGACCGCATGATCGCCCTGGTCGAAGGCGCCAAGCGACAGAAGACACCCAACGAAATCGCGCTGGACATTCTGCTGATCGGCCTGACGTTGATCTTCCTGATCGTAGTGGTCACGCTGCAGCCATTCGCCCACTTCGCCGGCGGCAGTCTGCCACTGATTTTCCTGGCTGCACTGCTGGTGACGCTGATCCCGACCACCATTGGTGGCCTGCTCTCGGCCATCGGCATCGCTGGCATGGATCGCCTGGTGCGCCTTAACGTGATCGCCCGCTCGGGCCGTGCCGTGGAGGCGGCCGGTGACGTGCACACGCTGATGCTCGACAAGACCGGCACCATCACCTTTGGCAACCGCCGTTGCAGCGCCCTGCATGCAGCCACCGGGGTGACCGCCAAGGAGCTGGGCGAGGGCGCCTTGCTCGCGTCGCTGGCCGATGACACGGCCGAAGGCAAGTCGATCGTCGAGTACCTGCGCCAGCTGCATGACTTCGTCGAACCGGGCGTGGGGCAGTTCGACGCCATTGCCTTCAGTGCCGAGACACGCCTGTCGGGCATCGATTTCCAGCAGCATCGCTACCGCAAGGGCGCCGTTGATGCAGTCCTCGCCTTCGTCGGCATGCAGCGCCTGGAAATGCCGCTGGCGCTGGCCCGCGAAGTTGAACGCATCGCCCAGAGTGGTGGTACGCCGCTGCTGGTGTGCGTGGACAAGCGCCTGCTCGGTGTGATCCACCTCAAGGACGTGGTCAAGCCTGGCATCCGCGAACGCTTCGCCGAGCTGCGCAAGCTGGGTATCCGCACGGTGATGGTGACCGGCGACAACCCGCTGACGGCCGCGGCCATCGCCGCCGAGGCCGGAGTGGATGACGTGCTGGCCGAAGCCACACCGGAGAAGAAGCTGGCGCGCATCCGCCAGGAGCAGAACGATGGCCGCCTGGTGGCCATGTGCGGCGACGGTGCCAACGACGCCCCGGCCCTGGCCCAGGCTGACGTGGGCATGGCCATGAACGACGGCACCCAGGCCGCGCGCGAAGCCGCCAACATGGTCGATCTGGACAGCGACCCGACCAAGCTGCTGGACGTGGTCCAGGTCGGTAAAGAGCTGCTGGTGACCCGTGGCGCGCTGACCACGTTTTCCATCGCCAACGACGTGGCCAAGTACTTTGCCATCCTGCCGGCGTTGTTCGCCGCCATTTACCCGCAACTGGGCGTGCTCAACCTGATGCAGCTGGCCAGCCCGCAGAGTGCGATCCTCTCGGCCATCGTGTTCAACGCGCTGATCATCATCGTACTGATCCCCCTGGCGCTGCGTGGCGTGCGCGTGCAGGCGGCCAGTGCTGCCCATCTGCTGCGGCGCAACCTGCTGATCTACGGCCTGGGCGGCATCATCGTGCCATTTGCCGGGATCAAGCTGATCGACCTGTTGCTCAACGCTTTGCACCTGGTCTGAGGAGGCCACCATGAACACATATGTACGCCCGGCGCTGAGCCTGATCCTGTTGTTGGCGGTGGTCACCGGCGCGCTGTATCCGCTGGCGGTGACCGGTGTTGCCCAAGTGGTTTTTCCGGAACAGGCCAATGGCAGCCTGGTCCGCGATGAGCAGGGCCAGGTGCGCGGCTCGGCACTGATCGCCCAGGATTTTCAGGGGGATGGCTGGTTTCATTCGCGGCCTTCGGCGGGGGCTTATGCCACCGTGGCCAGCAGTGCCAGCAACCTGTCGCCAAGCAACCCGGCGCTGGCTGAACGGGTAGCGGGCGATGCCGCGAAGCTGTATCAGGCAGGGCAGGGGCCGGTGCCCCAAGCCTTGCTGACCACCTCGGGCAGCGGCCTGGACCCGCATTTGCCACCGCAGGCCGTGGCCTACCAGATTCCGCGGGTGGCGGCGGCGCGCCAGATACCGGTAGAGCGCTTGCAAGCCCTGCTGGAAGGGGCCACCCTCCACCCATTGATCGGGCCGCCTGTGGTCAACGTTCTGGCTCTTAACCAGGCCTTGAGCAAATTGGCGCGATGAAGCAGGCCCGGACAATGCCGATCGTGGCACCACTGAAGGATGACGCATGAGTGACGCAGCCCGCGCAGACGCGCTGTTGGCCAACCTGCCGCGCGAAGGCCGTGGCAGGCTCAAGGTATTTCTCGGTGCAGCCCCTGGCGTAGGCAAGACCTACGCCATGCTCCAGGCCGCCCACGCCCAACAGCGCCAGGGCGTGCAGGTACTGGCAGGCGTAGTCGAAACCCACGGTCGTGCCGAAACCGAATCACTCCTCTCAGGCCTCGCCCAGCATCCTCTGCTACGCAGCGAATACCGGGGTGTCACCCTTGAGGAAATGGACCTTGACGGCCTGCTGAAGGCCGCCCCCGGCCTGGCCCTGGTCGATGAACTGGCCCATAGCAACGCCCCGGGCAGCCGCCACGCCAAACGCTGGCAAGACGTTCAGGAACTGCTGGCCGCCGGGATCGATGTGTACACCACGGTCAACGTCCAGCACCTGGAAAGCCTCAACGACAAGGTGCGCGACATCACTGGCGTGCACGTGCGTGAAACGCTGCCGGACTGGGTGCTGCAGGAGTCTTTCGAGCTGGTGCTGATCGACCTGCCGCCACGCGAGCTGCTCGAACGTCTGCGTGAGGGCAAAGTCTACGTGCCCGAGCAGGCTCGGGCTGCGATCGATGCCTATTTTTCCCAGACCAACCTCACCGCGTTGCGTGAGCTGGCCATGCAGGCCGCCGCCGCGCAGGTCGATGCCGACCTGGCCCACGGCTACCGTCAGCGTGGGCAAGAGGCGCCGGCCCTGCGCGGGCGTCTGCTGGTGGGTGTCGATGGTGACGATCAGGCCGAACGCCTGGTGCGCCATGCCAGCCGGGTTGCGCAGCGTCGGCATTTGCCCTGGAGCCTGGTGCATGTGGACAACGGGCGGCTGCGCGACGAAACCGCACGGCAGCGTTTGCAGGCGGCTCAACAACTGGCTGAGCGCCTGGGCGGGGAAGTGGTGCTGCTGCGCGCAGGCGAGGTGGCACGCACGCTGATCCAGCATGCCGGCGAGCGCCGAGCCAGCCTGGTGCTGGTAGGTCAGTCTCGGGACCGCCTGCGTCGTCGACTGTTCGGCGCAGGCGTGGCTGCGCGGTTGCTGCGCGAAAGCCACGGGCTTGAGATCAACGTGCTCGACCGCGATGCCCAGCCGGCCCCGGCAAGTTCGGCCGTACGGCGGGTGTGGGTATGGCGCCACTATCTGTTGGCACTGGCCGCGACCGTGCTGGCGACGGGGTTGTCCTGGGTGGTGTCGAGCGTGTTGGCGCTGCCCAATATTTCGCTGGTGTTCCTTGCCGCCGTACTTCTGGTTGCGGTGCGCAGCAGCCTGGGCCCGGCCTTGGCCTGTGCTGCCTTGTCATTCCTGACCTACGACTTCCTGTTCATCCCGCCGAATTTCTCCTTCAGCATCCAGCGCGAAGAAGACGTGCTGACGCTGGTGTTCTTCCTGTTCATGGCTGCGCTTACCGGCAACCTCGCTGCGCGTCAGCGCCGCCAGTTGCAGGCCCTTCGCGAAACCCAGGCGCAAACCAACCAGCTGCTTGACCTGTCGCGACGGCTTACGGTCGCCACCGACCGGCAAGCCGTATTCAACGCCGCCGGCCAGCACCTCAATGGCTGGCAGGACGTGCACGTCTGCCTGCTCGAACGCAACCCCGAAGGGCAGTTGCAAGTGGCCAGCGGCCAAGCCCAGGCCCTGAGCGACAACGAGCGCGCCGCCGCCGAATGGGCCTGGCAACATGGGCAGGCCGCCGGCCATGGCAGCGACACCCTGCCTGATGGCCGATGGTGGTGGTGGCCGTTGACCGTCGACGATCATCCCTTGGCCATGCTCGGTGTCCGCCCCCAGTCCGGCGAACCTCTCAGTGCCCAGCGGCGCCGGCTGCTCATGGCGCTTGGTCAACCGCTGGCCCAGGCCCTCGCCCGGGCTCGCCTGGCCGAACAACTGGAAGCCGCCCGATTGCACGGCGAGACCGAGCAGTTGCGCAGCGCGTTGCTGGCCTCTGTCTCCCACGACTTGCGTACTCCGCTGACCGCCATGCGTGGCAGTATCGACAGCCTGCTGGCGCTGGGCGAAGCCATCCCCACCGAAGACCGCCGCGAACTGTTGGAGGGTACCCGCAACGAAGCCGAACGCCTTGACCGCTATATCCAGAACCTGCTCGACATGACCCGTCTGGGCCACGGCGGCCTCAAGCTGGCCCGCGACTGGGTCGCTCCGGCCGATATCGTCGGCAGTGCCCTGAACCGCCTACGCGTGGTGCTCGCGCCCCTGCGGGTGCACACCGACGTGCCCGCCGAGTTGCCGTTGCTGTTCGTGCACGCCGCGCTGATCGAGCAGGCGCTGATCAACGTGCTGGAAAACGCAGCGCGCTTTTCGCCCGCCCAAGGCCGCCTCGAACTGCAGGTGTCGGTGCACGACGAGCAATTGCGGTTCGCGGTCAGCGACCAAGGGCCTGGCATCCCCGTGCCTGAACGCGAGAAAATCTTCGACATGTTCTACACCGCGGCCCGCGGCGACCGAGGCGGGCAGGGCACCGGCCTGGGCCTGGCGATCTGCCAAGGCATGATCGGCGCCCATGGTGGGCAGATCCTGGTCAGCGAAGGCATCGATGGCCATGGCACCTGCATCACTTTATGCTTGCCGCTGCCCCCACAACCCGAAGCCGAAAGCGAAACCCCATGAGCCAGTCCGCCACCCTCCTGGTCATCGACGATGAACCGCAGATCCGCAAGTTCCTGCGCATCAGCTTGGCCTCTCAGGGCTACAAGGTGATCGAGGCGGCCACCGGTAGCGAAGGGCTGGCTCTGGCTGCCTTGGCCAAGCCTGACCTGGTGGTGCTTGACCTCGGTTTGCCTGACATGGACGGGCAGCAAGTGCTGCGCGAGTTGCGCGAGTGGAGTGCAGTGCCGGTAATGGTGTTGTCGGTGCGCGCCAGTGAAGTGCAGAAGGTCGATGCGCTGGATAGCGGGGCCAATGACTATGTGACCAAGCCGTTCGGCATCCAGGAGTTTCTGGCCAGGATACGTGCGTTGTTGCGCCAGGTGCCGCAAGCGGGCGGGAGCGAGGTGACGGCGAGCTTCGGGCCTTTGACTGTGGACTTCGCGTTTCGCAAGGTGACGCTTGAGGGCGCTGAGGTGGCGCTGACCCGCAAGGAATATGCGTTGCTGGCGCAACTTGCCGGGCACCCGGGGCGGGTGATTACCCAGCAGCAGTTGCTCAAGGATATCTGGGGCCCGACGCACGTGGAGAACACCCATTATCTGCGGATTGTAGTGGGGCATTTGCGGCAGAAGCTGGGGGATGATCCAACCGCACCGCGGTTCATCATTACCGAGGCCGGGGTGGGGTACAGGCTGGTTGCGCCTTCCTGCTAGGGCCATTGCCGGTCAAGCTGCACCTTCGTTGTTGCGCACCATGAAAATTCCTCCATTGCTCCATCTCCTCTGAAGCGTCGCAGCCATCAGCCAACTGAGCGTTTTAGCTCAGCAACATCGCCCCCATTTACGCTTCCGTGTCAGGCGTTGCCTTAGGGCAACGCCGGTCTTTTCTTTGTACGCCAATTTTATTTTGTACAGGTATGCAGCCGGGAATTTGCCGTATTCACGGCGAATAAGTCTTTGCTAAGAATAAAAAATTGTACAACGCTCTGGATTTGTACAGGTTTTGTCGGTACTGTTGATTTCCTCGCAGGAGCGCGGAACGTTCAAAGGAGTGATGAAGTCTCAGTAATGGCCCATAGCCATAACCTTGTTGCCATTCCGATAGGGGCAGGTGAAATGAACATGAATGTCGCCCCTATGCCGTCCAATGAAGAGCAGCGCTTGGCTGCGGTCGCTGAGTGGTGTGTTGCGCACCAGGACTGCAGCACCGAGCTGCGCACACTGGTCGAATGGGCCGGCCGTTACTTCAATGCGCCGATGTGCCTAATCTCGATCGTCAGCGAGTGCCAGCAGTGGTTCATGGCCAAGACCGCATTGGAGGCCGACAGCACGCCGCGGGATGTGGCGTTCTGTGCCCATACCATTCTTCAGGCGCAGCCGCTGGAAGTGCTGGATACGACGCTGGACCCGCGCTTTGCCGAAAACCCGCTGGTCACCGGTGCGCCCGGCATTCGCTACTATTGCGGCGCTCCGCTGTTGGTGGACAAGCAGGTCGCGATTGGCAGTTTCTGCATCATCGACACGGCCCCGCGTGAGGCCATGGATGATGCTCAGCGCGGGATGTTGCAGGCGTTCGCAGACATGGCAGTGCAGATCATTGCCGGTATACGCCGGCGAAATTTCTACGACCAGCCGACCGGGCTGTTCAATCGGGTAAAACTTGAATGCGACGTGCAGACGCGCCTTGAACGCCATGATGCCCTGACCGTGGTGGTGTTCGACATCATGCCGGCGCAGGTGCTTACGCACATGATCAAGGTGTTGGGCTACAACTTCGCCCACGACCTGACCCTTCAGGTGAAAGACCTGATCGTCAGCCAGCTTGACCCGGACCTTGCGTTGTACAAGATCAGCCCCACCCGGTTTGCCGTTATCGTGCACCAGCACCCTCTGGCAATGTGCGCGCGGGTAATCGGTGTGCTGAGCGACCCTGTGCAGTGTCATCAGATTCCCGTGCTCCTGGACGCCGCGGTCGGTATTTCGCCGGTCACCCGCTGCGACGACGATGGCAGCCTTGACTGGTTGCGCCGTGCGGTCGGCGCCGCTGACGCAGCCCGTGGCAACCCTGGCCGCTGCGCGCACTATCAGCCGGAGGTGGACGCAGCGCAGCGCAGGGCATTCTCCCTGTTGACCTCACTGGGGGCGGCGCTGCAGAGCGATGACGAGCTCAGCCTGCACCTGCAGCCGCGAGTCGAACTGCAAGGCCATACCTGCAACAGCGCTGAAGCGCTGTTGCGCTGGCGTCATCCGCAATTGGGGGATATTTCCCCTGCCGAGTTCATCGCCCTGGCCGAGAAAACCGCGCTGATAGCGTCGATCAGTCTGTGGGTGATGCGCGCGGTGTTGAACATCCTGCAACACGCTCAGGCGCCAGACTTGCGCATCAGCATGAATGTCACCGCGCGCGACCTGGAGAGCGCGGCATTCATGGACACCTTGCTTGCCGAGCTCCAGCACAGGGCCATCGCGCCGTGGCGCCTGCAACTGGAGTTCACCGAAAGCGTGCTTATCGAACATCCCGAAGAAGTACGGCGGCAATTGCTGCGTGCACGTCAGGCCGGGATCGACATCGCCATCGATGACTTTGGTACCGGTTATAGCAACTGGGCCTACCTCAGCCGCATTCCTGCCACGTTCGTGAAACTGGACCGCTCGTTGATCCAGAAGGCCACGCACAGTGCCAAGGACCTCCTCTTGGTGCAGTCGCTGGTGGGGTTGGCTAACCAGCTCGGTTACCAGGTGGTGGCCGAAGGCATCGAAACCGCCGAACAGCTTACCTGTGCCAAGGCCTGGGGTTGTGCTCAGGCCCAGGGCTATTACCTGGCCAGACCCATGCCGCTGGCCGCCTTCCAGACGTGGTACTGCAACAACCGGCTCCGCAGGTCGCAGTCCTGATTTGACTCATTCGTCGCTTATCCTCAGCAGGTGCCTGCATGTTCAACCGGCAATTGAAAAACACGCTCGCCGAGCGTGAACGCGAACTGGAAAGCCTTCGGCAATGCCTGGAGCAGATAGAGCAGGCCGGTTTTTTTCTGCGGCTCGACGGCGATTGGCGGATCGTCGACTGCAACGTCGCCAGCGCTGCTGCGTTCGGCGTCACTGTGGATGCCTTGGCCGGCACCTCTTTGGGACAGTGGCTGCCCGCCCAGACCGTGCGCGGGCTGGCCAGCGCGCTTGCCAATGGTGCGCCGCTGCACGATGACATGAACCTGAACACGGTCAATGGCAAGTCGGCATGGTGGCGCCTGGGCTGGTATCCGCGGCTGGATGCACAAGGGCGGGTATGCGAGGTGCGCGCATACGGGCGCGACGTGTCGAAAGAGGTCGGGCTGGCTCGAGAGAACCAGGCGCTGCTCGACGCGCTGTTGCGCTCCAGCGCGGTCATCCAGTTCGATCTGGCAGGGCATGTGCTGGCCGCCAATGACACCTTCCTGGCGGGCATGGGATACCGGCTCGATGAAGTGGTGGGTAAGCATCACCGGATGTTTTGCTGTGCAGAAGATACCGCCAGCCCGGCATATGCCGAATTCTGGCGAACGCTCAATACCGGCCGCTACGTCACCGGCCGCTTCCGCCGCCAGGACCGGCACGGGCACGAAGTGTGGCTGGAAGCGAGTTACAACCCGGTGAACGATGCCCAGGGGAAACTGGTGCGGGTGGTCAAGTTCGCCTCGGTGGTTACCGCACAGGTCCAGCGTGAAGAGGCCATCAAACAGGCCGCGCAGATGGCGCTTGAGGTGTCGCGCAATACCGTGGGCGGAGCGTCGCAGGGCGCGGCGGTGGTGCAGCAGGTGGAGCAGACCATGCAGGGTATGACCCGGCAACTGCAATCGGCCGGCACGACGATCACTGCACTGGGCGAGCAATCGGTGTTGATCAGTTCGATCGTCCAGACCATCGGCGGCATCGCTGCGCAAACCAACCTGCTCGCGCTCAATGCAGCCATCGAAGCGGCCCGCGCCGGCGAGCAGGGCAGGGGGTTTGCCGTGGTTGCCGACGAAGTGCGAAAGCTGGCGGCGCGCACCAGCACGGCTACCGATGAGATCGTCTCGGTGGTGGCACATAACCAGACGCTCGCCAGCCAGGCCGTTGGCGAGATAGAAACCAGCCGGGATCACGCCACGCAGAGCCTGCAGCTTGCTTCGCAGGCAGGTGAGGCGATTGGCGTGATCTTGCAGGGCGCGACGGGTGTGGTGAACGCTGTAGAGCGAGTGAGTCAGGATTTGCGTTGAACCGGGCCAGCGTACTGCTCACCGGGCATCGCTCGATATCAGCGCGGTCAATGGTGGCAGACGATGCGCAGTTCCCCCTCTAGATTCGTGTGGCGTGCTGGAAGCCCCGAACAACAATAACGAGGGACCTGACTATGCCGACCGCCATCCAAGCGAATAACGCCTGGCGCATCCTGTTCCTGCTGTTCCTGGCCAACCTGTTCAATTTCTTCGACCGCACCATACCCGCCATCATCATCGAACCGATTCGCCTGGAGTGGCACCTGAGCGACTTCCAGATCGGCCTGATCGGCACTGCCTTCACCCTGGTCTATGCCATCGCTGGCCTGCCGTTGGCACGGCTGGCCGACACCGGTTCGCGCAGCCGGCTTATGGGCTGGGGCCTGATGGCATGGAGCGGGCTGACGGCAGTCAACGGCATGGTTGGCAGCTTCTGGAGCTTTCTGCTGGTGCGCATGGGGGTGGGCATCGGTGAGGCCAGCTATGCGCCTGCCGCCAATTCGCTGATCGGAGACCTGTTCCCTGCCGAGCGGCGGGCAAGGGCGATGGGTATCTTCATGCTCGGCCTGCCGCTGGGCCTGTTGCTGGCCTTCTTCACCATCGGCGCCATGGTGCAGGCCTTCGGCAGCTGGCGCGCACCGTTCTTCATCGCCGCTGTGCCGGGTGTGGTGCTGGCACTGTTCCTGTTCCTGATCCGCGAACCCGCACGCGGTGCGGCAGAAACCGTAGCCGTCTCCCAGGTTCCACTGGACCGGCCGCTGCGCCGCGTGCTTAGCGTACCTACCTTCGCCTGGCTGGTGCTCGCCGGCCTTACGTTCAATTTTGCTTCGTACGCCTGCAACTCGTTCATGGTGCCCATGCTGCAGCGGTACTTCGAGCTGCAACTGCAACAAGCCGCAGTGGCCACCGGGGTCATAGTCGGTGTGACCGGCCTGGTAGGCCTGACCCTTGGTGGCTGGGTGGCCGACAAGGTGCATCAGCGCTTTGCCAACGGCCGGCTGATGTTCGCCGTGCTGAGCATGCTGGTCGCCACGCTTGCCACCGCCTGGGCGCTGCACGCCGGGCGGATCGAGCTGGGCCTGTTCGTGGCGTTGTTCGGCGTTGGCTGGCTGTTCTCGTACAACTTCTACACCTGCGTGTACACCGCCATCCAGGACGTGGTGCAGCCCCGCCTGCGCGCCACGGCCATGGCGCTGTATTTCGCTGGGCTGTATCTGCTTGGCGGTGGATTAGGGCCGGTGGTGGTGGGCGGTCTGTCGGACCATTTCGCCGTCGCTGCCATGGACGCAGCGGGAGAGGTGGTGATGAGCGAGGCGTTCAAGGCCCAGGGGTTGCACGACGCGATGTACCTGATACCGGTGGCACTGATGTTGACCATGGTGTTTCTGCTGGCCGCGTCGCGGTGTTTCAGCCGCGATGCGCAGCGCATGCGGGAGGGGATGGTGGCTGACAGCGAAGCACTGGAGGGCCGCGCTGTCCAAGCCTGAGTAACATTGGCCGCGATTGGTTTCTGAGGGTGGCCAACGCTCAGACGTGGCGCCACGTCTGAGCGGCAAGGCCGTTCCGAAAGGCTGTCATGACAGCGTCAGCATCAGAAACTGGCTTTGACCGATACCATGAAGTTGCGTGGCTCACCGTAATAGTTGCCGAAGGTTTCGGTGCCGATGCTGGCGTAGTAGCGCTTGTCGAACAGGTTGTTACCGTTGAGCGCTACCGACCAGGTGTCATCGATGCGATAACCGATACGCCCATTCCAGATCGCATAGCCTGCCTGGTCGATTTTTTCGCCACTGGCGGGCGAGACGCGGAAGTTGTCGCTTTGCGCGTTGACCCCGGCACCGATAGACAACCGCTCTAACGCGCCGCTCAGGGTGTACTCGCCCCACAGGCGCAACACATGCCGAGGCACGTAGCTGTTGAACGCCGCACCGTTCAGGCTGCTGTCGATGTCGTCCAGCGTCTTGGTCTGGGTGTAGGTGTATCCCGCAAGCAGTTGCAGGCGCTCGATGATTTCCCCGCTGAGCTGCGCCTCGAAACCTTGCGCACGTACCCTGCCGGCGTTGACGTAGCAGTAACCATCGGATGACGGGCATGACGAGTTGTAATCGGTCTGCGCCTGGTCTTTCTGAATAGTACGGAACAGGTTGAAGGCGCCGTTCAGTCGCCCCTCCAGCCAGGCCCCCTTGATCCCCAATTCATAGCTCTGGCCCACAAGCGGCTTGAGCGCGGAACCGTCTTCAGACCGGTAGTTGCCTTGCGGAGTGAAGATATCCGAGTAACTGGCGTAAGCGGTAAGGTTTTCGTTCAAGTCCAGCAGTACCCCGGCGAAGGGCGTGACCTGCCCGGTTTCGCGGGTGCTGGAATGCTCCGACGTACCGGTGTTGATAAAGTCGGAGTCGGTCGTGGAGGTGTACCGGCTCACCCGGCCGCCAACCACCAGGGTCAGTGGGTCGGCCAGTTTCAAGCGCAGGGTCGAGTAGAGGCCTTTTTGTGTAGTCTTGGACTTCACCGGCCCGCCGCGAGATGAGTTGTCGATGAAGTAGCTGTCGTCGGGCTCAGGGATGAACTTGTCGGGGTTGAATACATTCTGGCGCTGCGGCAGAAAGGCCACTGAGTAGAAGTCGTCCTTGTTCGAACGGCTCGCATTCATGCCCAGCACCAGTTCATGTTGTTGGCCAAACGCATCGAAGGTGCCATCGACGTAGGCGTCCAGGCCGTAATCGACCTGGTCGTAGTCATACATGCTGCCCAGCATGCCAGTGGTATTGGTACCGGGCGTCACTGCACCTGAGGCAAACGCGTACTTGATGTCCTGGGTGTTCTTCGTATAGACGCTGGCAACCTTGAGTTTCCAGTCTTCGTTAAGCTGATGGGACACATCACTGAACACGGTGGTGCGCTGGCTGCGCCAGGTGTTCCATGAGGGGTCCAGGCAGGTTGAGCGGCTCAGCTTCAAGTCGCTGCGATCGCGGTAGCGCGGCAGGCCACCCCAGCATGGGTTGGCATCCACGTCTTCATAGGCAACGCCCAGCCCCAGGGTGGTGTCGGCATTCAGATCGAAGTCGAGCGCACCGTAATACACCTGATCTTTGCGGTTGGCGTCGTCCACGAAATAGTGGCGGCTTTGTTCGGCGATCACTGCCCGGCCGCGCAGAGTGCCGGATGCG
This sequence comes from Pseudomonas sp. p106, assembly GCF_003936645.1. NCBI lineage: Bacteria > Pseudomonadati > Pseudomonadota > Gammaproteobacteria > Pseudomonadales > Pseudomonadaceae > Pseudomonas > Pseudomonas sp. p106. The sequence continues at coordinate 49,997 of NZ_RHQR01000025.1, read as the reverse complement.
TTCAGCGGGCCGCCGGTGTCCAGTTGCCCGCGGTAGTTGTCCCAACTGCCGCCGGACAGGGTGATGTCGGTATGCGCAGCTGCCAGGCCGCGCTTGCGCACGAAATTCACCCCGCCGGCAGTGCCGCCGGAGCCTTTCATCATGCCCGCTGCGCCGCGCAGCACTTCGACCCGGTCGTAGTACGCCATGTCGCTGCTGAAACTGTCGGCCTGGACATAGAGGTTGCCCATGTCCAGCGGCACACCGTCGTACTGATACTGGCCCGACATGCGGAACCCGCGTGAATAGAAGTATTTGCCACCCATGGTCGAGTCGTACACGGTAATGCCGGGCGTCTTCTCCATGACCTGGTCGATGGTGTACAGGTTCTGGTCGTCCATCATCTTGCGGGTCATTACCGTCACCGACTGTGGCGTCTCTTTGAGCGAGTGCTCACCTTTGCCTATGGTGACCGCGCCCGTGGTGTACGAGCCGCTGTTCTCTGTCGTGGCGCCCAGCACCTGGCCGGTGATGTTGGTTGCACCAAGTTCCATTGCCGAACCAGCGGAAGGCACTTCCCGCAGTACATAGGTGCCGTTGGACTGCGCCTGGGCTTGCAGGCCGCTGCCGGCCAGAATCCGGCTAAAGCCTTCAATGACACCGAAGGTACCTTTGAGCCCCGAGGAGCTAAAGCCGTCTGTTTGCCTGGCATCAAACGAAATCGCCGCCCCCGCCGCGCTGGCGAAGTGGCCAAGGACTTCGGTCAGGCTGCCACCAGGGATGTCGAACGACCGCACTGCGCTGTGCTGGGCCGCCACGGCTGCCTCGACCGTTGCTGTGGACCAGGCTCCGACAGTGGTTACTGCCAGCAGCGCGACTTTTACCGTGGTCGCCAGACGACCACGCTTGAATACCTCAGACATCCTAATCCCCCCCTGAAAATGATCGATGACACCCAATGGGGGATGAGCCGAACGATGCGTAAGAAAAGTGCAAAAAAGAATTTTTTAATTACTGAGGCGGGACGACAGGAGGCGACACATTGACCCAGAAACGGCTGTAACGCGTGACGCGTAATGAAAGCCCGCTTTCCAGCGCAGCCAACGCCAGGTCGGTGTCATCGATTGGGAACGCGCCAGAGACCCTCAGTTGCGCAATACGCGGATCACAGCGCAGCACGCCGGTGCGGTAGCGCGACAGGTCGGAAAGAAGTTCGACCAGGGGGCGGTCAATGGCAATGATGCTGCCGTGTTGCCAGGCTCCCACCGTAGCGTCATTACGCCGTAGCTGCCCCACCGTGAGGTCGGTGAAGGCGATGGATTGCCCGGCCTCAACGCGCACTGTCAATGCGCTGCTGGACGCTCTGACTTCTACCGCTTTCTCCAGGACTGCCACCTCGCCGCCCAGCGCTTGTGTGCGAACGATAAAGCGCGTGCCCAGCGCCCGGACCTCGCCATGTGTGGTGCTTACCTTGAATGGCCGCTGTGCTGGGTCGTTAGCGGTCGACACCAGAATTTCACCGCGAAGCAGTTCCAGCACCCGTTGCTGGCCGTCGTACTTGAGGTTTACAGAGGTGTCGGTGTTCAGCAGCAGTGAACTGCCATCGGCCAAACGAAAGGTACGGCGCTCACCCACAGCGGTGCGGTAATCGGCAAAAAGTTGTTGCGAGCTGTTGCTACGCCACCCCAGCCAGCCCAGCGAGGTGGCTGGCACCAATACCAGTACGCTGCGTAACAGTTGCCGGCGGGAACGTGCGGCACCGCGCAGGGCGGGTGCGGCCAGCGCACCCGGCACGCTTGCCATCTGCTCACCCACAGCGGTCATCCGCTGCCAGGCTTGGCGATTGACCGGATCGGCAGCCAGCCAGTCGTTCCAGGCGCTGCGATCGGCGTCGGTGGCGATGCCAGACTGCAGCCGCGCGTACCAGCGGGCTGCTGCACTGATGGCCTGCAACTCGGCGGGCGAAAGGCTCATGCCAATTGCATCTGCATCAAACAGCAATGCTCCATTGCCTTTGCCATGTAGTTGTTGACGCTGCGCACGCTGATGTTCAGCTGCTCGGCAATTTGCGGGTAGGTCAGCCCGTCGAATTGCGACAGCATGAACACCTGCCTGACCTTCGGCCCCAGCCCTTGCAGCAGGCGATCGATTTCTACCAGTGCCTGCAACATGATCGCCTGCTCTTCCAGCGACGGGTGCTGTGCTTGCGGCAAGGCTGCCAAGGTTTCCAGGTATGCCTGTTCCAGTGAGCGCCGACGAAACAGGTCGATCAGCAAGCCCTTGGCGATCCTCGACAAGTACGGGCGCGGCTCGCGAATGTCCAGTGCGCTGCGTGCCTTGATCACCCGCACGAACGTATCCTGCGTCAGGTCAGCGGCATCGAATGCGTTGCCCAGCCTCTTGCGTAGCCAGCCATTGAGCCAGCTGTGGTGCTCGCAATACAGGTGATTGACGGCGCTACGCAGAGAGAGGTCGTTGGCGGGCATTTTGGATGGAATGGTTCGCGATTGGTAATGAATCTTATTGTCGTGCGTGGTGGGGGTGTTTGCAATAGCAAAGGTTTGCCCGAAGGCTACGCCTTTCGCGCCTTAGGCCCACGGGCGTTGTCGTAAATCATGACAAGCACCTGGGCCACCTTCCTGATTGCTTTGCCAGAGGCTTTTAGCTGGTAAAACAGCTCCTCCAGGGATTCGAACTCATGCATCAAGGCTATTATCAGAGCCCAGACGGGCGATCTAGGCGGCAGCGAAACAGCCTGCTGCTCCGTGCTCTGGGCGCACAACCTCTGCCTTGATACGGGTAAAACCATCAGGCCCTGGAAGGCAGTCACCGTTCAGTGTCATGACGCAAAAACGCCGCCTCCAGCAGTTGCTGCGTATAAGCATGCTGGGGTGAATGGAAGATCTGCTGAGCCTCGCCTTGCTCCACAACATGCCCCTGCTTGATCACCATCAGTTGGTGACTCAACGCTTTGACCACGGCAAGGTCATGGCTGATGAACAGGTAGGTGAGGTTGTACTTGTGCTGCAAGTTGCGCAGCAATTCCACCACCTGCCGCTGCACCGTACGATCCAGCGCAGACGTCGGCTCATCCAGCAGAATCAACGCCGGCTTGAGCACCAGCGCCCGGGCGATGGCGATACGTTGCCGTTGCCCACCCGAAAACTCATGCGGGTAGCGGTGGCGCGTGCGTGGGTCCAGGCCTACCTCTTCCAGCGCCGCGATAATCGCCGCTTCCTGTTCTGCGGCTGTACCAATCTTGTGAATCCGCAGCCCCTCACCAACGATATCCGCCACGCACATACGTGGGCTCAGGCTACCAAAGGGGTCCTGAAACACCACTTGCATCTCACGTCGCAGTGGCCGCACTTGCTTCTGGTTCAAGCCTTCCAGCGCCTGGCCATGGAAGCGGATGCCCCCCTGGCTCGAAATCAGGCGCAAGATCGCCAGCCCCAGCGTCGACTTGCCAGATCCCGACTCACCCACGATCCCCAGTGTCTGCCCTTGCGGCAAGCTGAAGTTGATCCCGTCCACCGCCTTCACATGGTCAACCGTCTTGCGCAGCAAGCCTTTCTTGATCGGGAACCATACCTTCAGGTCGTTCACTTCCAGCAGCGGTGCGCCAACCGGGTTATGTGCCGGCAAGCCGCTGGGCTCGGCATTGATCAGCATCTGTGTGTAATGGTGCTGCGGCGCACTGAACAGCGTCGCGCAATCGGCCTGCTCGACAATCTGCCCACGCTGCATCACGCAAACACGGTGGGCAATGCGCCTTACCAGGTTCAGGTCATGGCTGATCAACAGCAATGCCATGCCCAACCGCGCCTGCAGTTCCTTGAGCAGCTCCAGAATCTTCAACTGCACGGTCACGTCGAGCGCAGTGGTGGGTTCATCGGCAATCAGCAATTCCGGCTCATTGGCCAGCGCCATGGCGATCATCACCCGCTGCCGCTGGCCACCGGACAGCTCGTGGGGCAGGGCCTTCAGGCGCTTGCGCGGCTCGGGAATGCCCACCAGCTCCAGCAACTCCAGCGTGCGCGCAGTGGCTTGCTTGCCGGTGAGGCCCTTGTGCAGCAGCAGGATTTCGTTGATCTGCTTTTCGATGCAGTGCAGCGGGTTCAGCGAGGTCATCGGCTCCTGGAAGATCATCGCGATGCGGTTGCCGCGAATCTTCTGCATGGCCTTCTCACCTTGCTGCAGCAGGTCGTTGCCTTCATAGCCGATGCTGCCGCTAGGGTGGCGTGCCAGCGGGTAGGGCAGCAGGCGCAGAATCGAGTGGGCGGTAACGGACTTGCCCGAACCGCTCTCGCCGACCAGCGCTAGGGTCTCACCCTTGCGGATGTCGAAGCTGATGCCATCGACCACACGGTTGACCTGTTCGCCGGTAACGAACTCCACCGCCAGGTCGCGCACTTCGATCAGGTTCTGTTCACTCATCTCACTTCCTCGGGTCGAAGGCATCGCGGGCGGATTCGCCGATGAATACCAGCAGGCTCAGCATGATCGCCAATACGGCAAAGGCGCTGATGCCCAGCCATGGCGCCTGCAGGTTGGACTTGCCTTGGGCCACCAGTTCGCCCAGCGACGGCGCGCCCGGTGGCAGGCCGAAACCGAGGAAGTCCAGGGCGGTCAGGGTGCCGATGGCACCGGTGAGGATGAAGGGCATGAAGGTCATGGTCGAAATCATGGCGTTGGGCAGGATGTGCCGGTACATGATCGCGCCATTGCGCATCCCTAGGGCACGGGCGGCGCGCACGTACTCGAGGTTGCGCCCGCGCAGGAACTCGGCACGCACCACGTCGACCAGGCTCATCCACGAAAACAGCAGCATGATGCCCAGCAACCACCAGAAGTTGGGCTGCACGAAGCTGGCAAGGATGATCAGCAGGTACAGCACCGGCAAGCCGGACCAGATCTCCAGAAAGCGCTGGCCGGCAAGGTCCACCCAGCCACCGTAAAAGCCCTGCAGGGCACCGGCGATGACGCCGATGATGGAACTGAGGATGGTCAGGGTGAGGGCGAACAGCACCGAAATGCGGAAGCCGTAGATCACCCGCGCCAGTACATCGCGGCCCTGATCGTCGGTGCCCAGCAGGTTGTCCGCCGAGGGTGGCGCAGGGGCGGGTACGCGCAGGTCGTAATTGATGCTCTGGTAGCTGTACGGGATCGGGGCCCACAGCACGAAGCTGTCTTTTTTGGCCAGTAGCTCCCGGATATACGGGCTCTTGTAGTTGGCCTCCAGTGGGAACTCGCCGCCGAAGGTGGTTTCCGGGTAGCGCTTGAAGGCCGGGAAAAACCACTCGCCGTCGTAGCGCACGGCAATCGGTTTGTCGTTGGCGATCAGCTCGGCGCCCAGGCTCAGGCCGAACAGGATGAGGAACAGCCACAGCGACCACCAGCCGCGTCGGTTGGCCTTGAAGCGCTCGAAGCGCCGACGGTTGAGAGGGGACAAGGCCATGTCAGTGCTCCCGGCTGGCGAAGTCGATGCGCGGATCGACCAAGGTGTAGGTGAGGTCGCCGATCAGTTTCACCACCAGCCCGAGAAGGGTGAAGATGAACAGGGTGCCAAACACCACCGGGTAGTCGCGGTTGATGGCCGCCTCGAAACTCATCAGGCCCAGGCCGTCGAGGGAGAAAATCACCTCGATCAGCAGGGAGCCGGTGAAGAAGATGCCGATGAACGCCGAAGGGAAGCCCGCGATCACTAGCAGCATGGCGTTGCGGAACACGTGGCCGTACAGCACCCGCGAGCGGCTCAGGCCTTTGGCTTTGGCGGTGACCACGTATTGCTTGTTGATCTCGTCGAGGAAGCTGTTCTTGGTCAGCAGGGTCATGGTGGCGAAGTTGCCGATCACCAGGGCGGTGATCGGCAGCACCAGGTGCCAGAAGTAGTCGAGCACTTTGCCGGTGGTGGACAGCTCGTCGAAGTTGTTCGAGGTCAGGCCGCGCAGCGGGAACCAGTCGAAGTAGCTGCCGCCGGCGAACAGCACGATCAGCAGGATGGCGAACAGGAACGCCGGGATGGCATAGCCGACGATGATCGCCGAGCTGGTCCAGACGTCGAAGTGGCTGCCGTGGCGCACCGCCTTGGCGATACCCAGGGGGATCGACACCAGGTACATGATCAGCGTGCTCCACAGCCCGAGCGAAATCGACACCGGCATCTTCTCGGCGATCAGGTCGATGACCTTGGCATCGCGAAAGAAGCTCTCGCCGAAGTCCAGCTGGGCATAGTTCTTGACCATGATCCATAAACGCTCGGGGGGCGACTTGTCGAAGCCGTACATGCGCTCGATTTCGGCGATCAGCGCAGGGTCGAGGCCCTGGGCACCGCGGTAGTTGGAGCCGGCCACGGAGACTTCGGCGCCGCCGCCGGCAATCCGGCTGGTGGCACCCTCGAAGCCTTCGAGCTTGGCGATCATCTGTTCCACCGGGCCGCCGGGGGCGGCCTGGACGATGATGAAGTTGATCACCAGGATGCCGAACAGGGTCGGGATGATCAGCAGCAGGCGACGCAGGATGTAGGCCAGCATGTCAGTTGGCCTCTTGCGCAGGCGCTTCGGACACGGCTGGCGTCACCTCGGGCTTGATCCACCAGGTGTCGATGCCGATGTCGTACTTGGGCGAAACCTTGGGGTGGCCGATGTGGTTCCAGTAGGCCACGCGCCAGGTCTTGATGTGCCAGTTGGGGATCACGTAGTAACCCCACAGCAGCACGCGGTCCAGGGCGCGGGCGTGGTTGATCAGGCTCTGTCGGGAATCGGCGTTGATCAGCGCTTCGACCAGTTGGTCGATGGCCGGGTCCCGCAGGCCGATGAAGTTGCGGCTGCCGGGGTTGTCGGCAGCGGCACTGGACCAGAACTCGCGCTGCTCGTTGCCTGGGGAGCTGGACTGCGGATAGCCGCTGACGATCATGTCGAAGTCACGCGAGCGCAGGCGGGTGATGTACTGGGAAACGTCGACGCGCCGGATGTTCAGGTCGATGCCAAGGTCGGCCAGGTTGCGTTTGAACGGCAGCAGGATGCGCTCGAATTCGGTCTGGGCCAGCAGAAACTCGATGGACACCGGTTTGCCGTTCTTGTCGACCATCTTGTCGTCGACGATCTTCCAGCCAGCGTCCATCAACAGCTTGTAGGCCTGGCGCTGCTGTTCGCGGATCATGCCGCTGCCGTCGGTGACCGGGTTGTGGAAAGCCTCGCTGAACACCTGTTCGGGGACCTTGCCGCGCATAGGCTCAAGGATCTTCAGCTCGTCAGGCGAGGGCAGGCCCTGGGCGGCCATTTCGGAGTTTTCGAAGTAGCTGCCGGTGCGGGTGTAGGCGCCGTTGAACAACTGCTTGTTGGTCCACTCGAAGTCCAGCAGCAGGCTCAGTGCCTGGCGTACGCGGATGTCCTGAAACACCGGTTTACGCAGGTTGAAAATGAAACCCTGCATGCCGGTGGGGTTGCCGTTGGGCAGCTCTTCCTTGATCAGGCGGCCATCGCGTACGGCGGGAACGTTGTAGGCGGTGGCCCAGTTTTTCGCGCTGGTCTCAAGGCCATAGTCGAACTGGCCGGCCTTGAGTGCTTCCAGCGCGACGGTGTTGTCGCGGTAGGAGTCGAAGGTCATGGCGTCGAAGTTGAACTGGCCGCGGTTGAGCGGCAGGTCCTTGGCCCAGTAGTCCTTGACCCGCTCGTAGCGGATCGAGCGGCCGGGCTTGACCTCGGTGATCTTGTACGGGCCGCTGCCGAGCGGGATTTCCAGGTTGCCGCGGTTGAATTCGCGGCCTTCGTACCAGTGCTTGGGCAGCACGGGCAACTGGCCGAGGATCAGCGGCAACTCGCGGTTGTTCTTGTGCTTGAAGGTGAACAGCACGCGCAGCGGGTCTTCGGCGACGACTTGGGCGACATCGCCATAGTACTGGCGGTACAGCGGTGCGCCGTCCTTGATCAGGGCGTTGAAGGTGAACACCACGTCTTCGGCCCGCATCGGGTGGCCGTCGTGGAAGCGTGCCTCGGGGCGCAGGTAGAAGCGCACCCAGCTGTTGTCCGGGGCCTTTTCGATCTTGCCGGCAACCAGGCCGTACTCGGTGAACGGCTCGTCCAGGCTCTGGCGCATCAAGGTGTCGTAGATGGCGCTGACGTTTTCGGCGGCCACCCCTTTGTTGATGAACGGGTTGAGGCTGTCGAAACCGCCGAAACTTGACTGGCGGAAGGTGCCGCCCTTGGGCGCGTCGGGGTTGACGTAGTCGAAGTGCTTGAAGTCGGCCGGGTACTTCGGCGCTTCATCATAAAGGGTCAGTGCGTGTTGTGGCGCGGCCATGGCCGGTAGGCTCAGGCAGGCAAGCAGCAGGCTGCCTGCCAGCTGGCGCAGGCGGTATGTTGGCATCATTGGGCTTTCTCCGAAGTCTTTAGCCACCAGGTATTCAGCCCCAGGGTATAGGGCGGGGTGGTGACGAAACCGAACCGGTTGCGGTAGGCCAGGCGGTGGTTGTCGAGATACCAGTTGGGGATCATGTAGTACTGCCAGGACAGCACGCGGTCCAGGGCGCGAGCGGCGGCGACCTGATCATCGCGGGTGCGCGCGGCGAGCAAGGTGTCGAGCAGGTGGTCGACCACCGGATCCCTGACCCCAGCGTAATTCTTGCTGCCCTTGATCGCAGCCTGGCTGGAATGGAAGTACAGCCACTGCTCAAGGCCGGGGCTCAAGGTCTGGCTCAAGGTCATCAGAATCATGTCGAAGTCGAACTGGTCCAGGCGTTGTTTGTACTGGGCACGGTCCACGGTGCGCAAGCGCGCATCGATGCCGATGCTCGCCAGGTTTTCGACATAAGGTTGCAGGATGCGTTCGAGGTTGGGATTCACCAGCAGCAGCTCCATGCGCAATTGCTGGCCTTGTGCGTTCACCAGGCGCTGGCCGTCGAGCTTCCAGCCGGCGCGACCGAGCAGGCTCAGCGCCTGGCGCAGGCTCTGGCGGTCGATGCCGCGGCCATCGGTGTGGCTGACCTGATAGGGCTGGGTGAACAGCTTTTCCGGCAATTGGTCACGGAACGGCGCCAGCAGCAGCCACTCCTTGCCCGTGGGCAGGCCGCTGGCGGCAAACTCGCTGTTGGGGTAGTAGCTGGTCGAGCGCCGGTAGGCGCTGCTGAACAGGGCGCGGTTGGTCCACTGGAAGTCGAGCATCAGGCCCAGCGCCTGGCGTACCCTGGCGTCGCTGAAGGTGGCCCGGCGGCTGTTCATGAATAGCCCCTGGGTCTGGGTCGGGATGCGATGGGGGATCTGGGCCTTTATCACCTCGCCACGGCGCAGTGCCGGGAAGTTGTAGCCGTTGGCCCAGTTCTTTGCCTGATGCTCGATATAGATGTCGAACTCGCCTGCCTTGAAGGCTTCGAACGCGACTGTGGCGTCCCGATAGAACTCGTATTCGATGCGGTTGAAGTTGTACTTGCCGCGGTTTACCGCCAGGTCCTTGCCCCAGTAGTTCTTTACCCGCTCGAACACCAGGCGCCTGCCGGGCTGCACCGGAGTGATGCGGTAGGGGCCGCTGCCAAGCGGCGGCTCGAAGGTGGTGCCCTTGAAATCGCGGTTTTGCCAGTAGTGTTTGGGCAGCACCGGCATCTCGCCCAGGCGCAGGATCAGCAGCGGGTTGCCAGCGCGCTTGAACACGAAGCGGATGCGCAGCGGGCCAAGGATATCCACGCGCTGCACTTCCTGCAGGTTGGTGCGGTAGATCGGGTGGCCATCCTTGAGCAGCGTGCGGTAAGAGAAGGCGACGTCTGCAGAAGTGATCGGTTTGCCGTCATGCCAGCGCGCTTGCGGGCGCAGGTTGAACACCACCCAACTGCGGTCCTCGCTGTACTCCACCGAGCGGGCGATGAGGCCGTAACTGGAGGTGGGCTCGTCCCCGGAAGGGTCATACATGCCGGTGCCGACCATCAGTGTTTCGTTGAGCTCGTTGACACCGTACTGCAGGAAGTTCGGCGTTGTGACCGGGCTAGAACCCTTGAAGGTATAGGCGTTGAGCGTGTCGAAGGTGCCCAATGCCATGGCGCGCAAGGTGCCGCCCTTGGGCGCTTGCGGGTTGACCCAGTCGAAGTGGGTGAATGTGGCTGGGTACTTGAGCGTGCCGAACTGCGCGTATCCGTGGCTTTCGCTCACCATCGCGGCTGCGGGAAAGCTCAAGGCCAGGCTGAGTGACAGCAGGAGGGGACGTATCAAGTCGGCATCCGATCCAGAGGCGTTGGGCTTTGGTCGGGCTACAGTAACAGCTTGGCGGGGTTGGAAAAAGGGTGTGTCTGGAAGGAGATCAAGGGGCTGCGGAGCAGCCCCGGGTTGCCATCAGTGCCCCAGGTAGACGGTCAAGGTCTGGCCTGGCTTGAGGGCGTGCCCGCTGCGCGGATTCCAGCGCTTGAGGTGCTTCATCTCAACATTGAAACGTTTTGCCACCAGATACAGCGAGTCACCCTTGCGGACCTTGTACTGGGTAGAGCGCTTGGAGGATGCCGCCACCCGGTTGCCTGCCGCACTACCACCACGCAGTGCCAACACCTGGCCGGCCTTTACACGGCTACCCGATAGTTTGTTCCAGCGCTGGATATCCTTGACCGAAACCCGGTTGGCCCTGGCAATGGTGCTCAGGCTGTCGCCGCGCTTTACGCGGTAACTGCGCGCTCTGGCAGGTGCCTTGGCTTCGGCCACGGCGCGTGCGAACACGGCTTTGTTCGGCTGCAGGCTGACCAGTTGTTCAGGCTTGAGGTTGGACAGGCTGTCGGACAGCAGTTGCGCCTTGGCCGTCGGTACCAGCAATTGTTTGGGCCCATCCACGGTCATGCGCTTCTTGAATGCCGGGTTGAGCTGGATCAGTTCGTCTTCGTCGATGTTGGCGAAGGCGGCTACCCGCGACAGGTCCAGGCGGTCCTTGATGGCGACAGCTTCGAAGTAGGGCTCGTTGGCGATCGGGTTGAGGTTCACGCCGTAGGCTTCGGGGGTCAGGACCACCTGCGACAGGGCCAGCAGCTTGGGCACGTAGTCGCGCGTCTCCTGTGGCAGTGGCAGGTTCCAGTAATCGGTGGGCAGGCCGAGTTTCTCGTTGCGCTCGATCGCCCGGCTGACGGTGCCTTCACCGGCGTTGTAGGCAGCCAGTGCCAGCAGCCAGTCGCCGTTGAACATGTCGTGCAGGCGGCTCAGGTAATCCAGCGCGGCGTTGGTCGACGCGGTGATGTCGCGGCGACCATCGTAGAAATTGGTCTGGCGCAGGTTGAAGTGGCGCCCGGTAGAGGGGATGAACTGCCACATGCCTGCAGCATGGGCGCGCGAGTAGGCCATGGGGTTGTAGGCGCTTTCGATCGCCGGCAACAGGGCCAGTTCCAGCGGCATGTCGCGTTCTTCCAGGCGCTCGACGATGTAGTGCAGGTACAGGCTGCCGCGCTCACCGGCGTTTTCGAGGAACGAGGGGTTGCTGGCGAACCACAGCCGCTGCTGCTCGATGCGCGGGTTGACGTCGATGGTGTCTTGCAGGGCGAAGCCCTGGCGCATGCGCTCCCACACATCCTGCGGCGCCTGCTCGGCGGGTTTGACCGCGAGCGGAACGGGTTTGTGTTTGATCCGCGCCTGGTAGCTGTGCGCGCGAACGCTGTCGGATTCGTCGAGCTGACGGGTGCTCTGGCAGCCCACCAGGGTGGCGGCCAGCGCCAGCGCACTGATTTGGGCCAGGCGCGTCAGGGCGACTGAATGAGCGGTTCTGCGGCTACGGGAAGACATCGGCGGGGACGGGTATCCGGGCAAAAAATTTCGGCGATTCTAGAAACCGCATCCCGCCGGGTCAACCTTCGAGCACATGTTGCGATATATCTTCAGGTTATCAGAAGGTGTCCTTCCAAGACCTCAAGGCAGCAAAAACAGCGACATGCGTGGTGTTTGAATGTCCCTTCCATTCGTCAGCTTTTTGTTTAACTAATGTTTCAGAGGTACGCAGAAAGGGGTTGGTCAGCCGTTCCAGGCCGATGGTTGATGGCAATGTGATGCGATTTTCGGCGCGCAGCCGGGTAACATCATCGAAACGTTGCAGAACGTGCGGGTTTTGTGGCTCCACGGCCTTGGCGAAGCGCAAGTTGCTGAGGGTGTACTCGTGGGCGCAGTACACCTCGGTACGCTCCGGCAGCGCGGCCAACCTGGCGAGGGCAGGCTGCATCTGCTCTGGCGTGCCTTCGAACATCCGCCCGCAGCCAGCGGCGAACAACGTGTCGCCACTGAAGAGCAGCGGTGTCGCAGGTTGGTCGCTGAAGAAGGCGATATGACCCAGCGTGTGCCCCGGTACTGCCAGAACCTGGAAGGTCACGCCCACCGCGGTCACTTCGTCACCTTCGTCCAAGGCAAGGTCGCGGCACGGAATACGCTCGTTGGCCGGGCCGCTGACCCGCGCACCGGTCAGTTTTTTCAGCCGCTCGACACCGCCCACGTGGTCATTGTGGTGGTGGGTGACCAGAATATCCTCCAGCACCCAGTCGGGATTGGCGGCCAGCCATGCCTCCACGGGGGCGGCATCACCAGGATCGACCACCGCGCAGCGGCGTTTGGCAGTATCCTGTAACAACCAGATGTAGTTGTCGGAGAAAGCGGGGAGAGCATCGATCTGTATCATGGTGCGGATCCGTATCGCCTAGCGTGGCACATGAGGCCATCTTAGCCGCGATGGCGCGGTGCGAGAACCTTCGAGGGAGAGCGCAAATGACCGACCAACCCTTTGCCCAGGCCGACCCGGCCTGGATCGAGCTGATCAGCCTGGCCCGTGACTGGTTCCACGGCCCGCTCGGCCAGCTGATGCTCAAAGAAGAGGAAAAATTGTTGGAGGAGGAGCTCGGGCGCTTCTTCGGGGGTTACCTGGTGCATTACGGCCCCTGCGCCGAGGCTCCGCCCAGCGCCCCCCAGGTACAGCGCAACGTGCGTCTGGGCGCGCCGCTGCCGGGGGTGGAGATCGTCTGCGAGGAGCAGGCCTGGCCCTTGAGCGAGCACGCTGCCGACGTGGTGGTGCTGCAGCATGGCCTGGACTTCTGCCTGTCGCCCCATGGCTTGCTGCGCGAGGCCGCCAGTGCGGTACGCCCCGGCGGGCATCTGCTGATCGTCGGCATCAACCCCTGGAGCAGTTGGGGCATACGCCACTTCTTCAGCCACGGCGCGCTGCGCAAGGCCCGCTGCATCTCGCCGTCACGGGTCGGTGACTGGCTCAACCTGCTGGGCTTCGCGCTGGAGAAACGCCGCTTCGGGTGCTATCGTCCGCCGCTTGCCTCACCGGCCTGGCAACAACGCCTGGCGGGCTGGGAACGGGTGGCAGGCGGTTGGCAGAGCTCTGGTGGCGGGGTTTACCTGCTGGTGGCGCGCAAGATGGTGGTTGGCCTGAGGCCGCTGCGCCAGGAACGCCGCGAACCGATGGGCAAGTTGCTGCCTTTGCCATTGGCCAAGGTCAACCGCACCGTGGTCAGCCCGGATACCGAAAAGCACTGAACATGAGTGGTACATGAGCGATAGCGTCGAGTTGTATACCGATGGTGCCTGCAAGGGCAATCCAGGCCCTGGTGGCTGGGGTGTCCTGTTGATCTACAAGGGCGTCGAAAAGGAACTGTGGGGCGGCGAACGCGAAACCACCAACAACCGCATGGAACTGATGGCCGCGATTCAGGGCTTGATGGCGCTCAAGCGCGAATGCGAGGTGGTGTTGACCACCGACTCGCAGTACGTGATGAAGGGCATCAACGAGTGGATGGTCAACTGGAAGAAGCGCGGCTGGAAGACCGCCGCGAAGGAGCCAGTGAAGAACGCCGACCTGTGGCAGCAGCTCGACGAGCAGGTCAACCGCCACAAGGTCACCTGGAAGTGGGTGCGCGGGCACATCGGCCACCCCGGTAACGAGCGCGCTGACCAATTGGCCAACCGTGGCGTCGACGAGGTACGCGCCAAACGTTGAGCTGCGGTACAATCCTCGGCTTTGTAACTGATGCAAGTTGGAGCGCCCCGCGTGGAGCAGCAGCAAGATAAACGCCTGGTCATTCTCGATACCGAAACCACCGGCATGCCGGTCAGCGAAGGCCACCGGATCATCGAGATCGGCTGCGTCGAAGTCATTGGCCGGCGCCTGACCGGTCGGCATTTCCACGTCTATCTGCAACCGGACCGCGAGAGTGACGAGGGCGCGATCAATGTCCACGGCATCACCGACGCGTTCCTGGTCGGCAAGCCGCGCTTCGGCGATGTGGCCGAGGAATTCTTCGAATTCATTCAGGGCGCCACGCTGGTCATCCATAACGCGGCGTTCGACGTCGGCTTCATCAACAACGAGTTCGCCCTGCTCGGCCAGCGCGACCGCGCCGACATCTCGCAGCACTGCACCATCCTCGACACACTGCTGCTGGCCCGTGCCCGGCACCCGGGGCAGCGCAACAGCCTTGACGCGCTGTGCAAGCGTTACGATATCGACAACTCCGGCCGTGAACTGCACGGCGCGTTGCTCGACTCGGAGCTGCTGGCTGACGTCTACCTGGCAATGACCGGTGGCCAGACCAGCCTTTCGCTGGCTGGCAATGGGGCGGACGGCGACAATGAAGGGCAGGGCAGCGGTGGCAGCGAGATCCGCCGGATTACCGGGCGTGCGCCTGGGCGGGTGATCATGGCCACTGCCGAGGAACTGGAGGCGCATGCAGAGCGCCTGGCGGCTATCGCCAAGTCGGCGGGCGGGCCGTCGATGTGGCAGGTATTGACCGAAACGCCTGCCGGTTGATGCTGAGTCTGCCCTGGCCTTATCGCCGCAACCTGGCTCCCACAAGCTCTTTACTGAACTGCAAATTCGCGTAGGAACCGGCGTGCCAGCGACAGGGCCGTACTGACAGCACCAGGCTCTACTACCCTGTGAAAGACGCTCTGTCCTTCGGAGGTTGCAGCCTGATGTACAAGGACCTCAAGTTCCCCATCCTCATCGTCCACCGTGCCATCAAGGCCGACAGCGTTGCCGGCGAGCGCGTGCGGGGGATTGCCGAGGAACTGCGTCAGGACGGCTTCGCCATTCTCGCCGCGGCAGACAATGCCGAAGCCCGTCTGGTCGCGGCCACCCACCACGGCCTGGCCTGCATGCTGATCGCCGCCGAAGGCATTGGCGACAATACTCACCTGTTGCAGAACATGGCCGAGTTGATCCGCCTGGCCCGCCAGCGTGCTCCTGACCTGCCAATCTTCGCCCTGGGCGAACAGGTCACCTTGGAAAACGCTCCCGCCGAAGCGATGAGCGAGCTCAACCAGCTGCGCGGCATCCTATACCTGTTCGAGGACACCGTGCCGTTCCTCGCCCGCCAGGTAGCACGTGCCGCACACAACTACCTCGACGGCTTGCTGCCGCCTTTCTTCAAGGCTTTGGTACAGCACACCGCGCAGTCCAATTATTCCTGGCACACGCCCGGCCATGGCGGTGGCGTGGCCTACCGCAAAAGCCCGGTGGGACAAGCCTTCCATCAATTCTTCGGCGAGAATACCTTGCGCTCGGACTTGTCCGTCTCGGTGCCGGAACTGGGCTCGCTGCTCGATCACACCGGCCCTTTGGCAGCGGCCGAAGCCAGGGCGGCGCGCAACTTTGGCGCCGACCATACCTTCTTCGTGATCAATGGCACCTCCACCGCCAACAAGATTGTCTGGCATGCCATGGTCGGCCGTGATGACCTGGTGCTGGTGGACCGTAACTGCCACAAGTCGGTGGTCCATGCCATCATCATGACCGGCGCCATTCCCATCTACCTATGCCCCGAGCGCAACGAGCTGGGCATCATCGGGCCGATCCCGCTCAGCGAATTCAGCGCCGAGTCGATCCAGGCCAAGGTGCTGGCCAACCCCTTGGCCAAGGGGCGCGAACCGCGCATCAAGCTGGCGGTGGTGACCAACTCAACCTATGACGGGCTGTGCTACCACGCCGGGCTGATCAAGCAAGCTCTGGGCAGCAGCGCGCAGGTGCTGCACTTCGATGAAGCCTGGTTCGCTTACGCGGCGTTTCATGAGTTCTTCACGGGGCGCTATGCGATGGGTACGGCCTGCACCGAGGGCAGCCCGTTGGTGTTCAGCACGCACTCGACGCACAAGCTGCTGGCGGCCTTCAGCCAGGCGTCGATGATCCATGTACAGGACGGCGCCCAGCGGCAACTGGACCGAGATCGCTTCAATGAAGCCTTCATGATGCATATCTCGACGTCACCGCAGTACAGCATCCTGGCTTCTTTGGATGTGGCTTCGACCATGATGGAGGGGCCCGCGGGGCGTTCGCTGCTGCAAGAGATGTTTGACGAGGCACTGAGCTTTCGTCGCGCCCTGGCTAACCTGCGTGCACATATCGCGGCCACCGATTGGTGGTTCAGTATCTGGCAGCCGCCTGGGGCAGAAGGCGTCGATCAGCTCGCTGCGCAGGACTGGCTGCTGCAGCCTGGGGCGCAGTGGCATGGCTTTGGCGAATTGGCGGGCGATTATGTGCTGCTTGACCCGTTGAAGGTCACCCTGGTGATGCCGGGGTTGCGTGCCGACGGCGTGTTGGACGAGCAGGGCATTCCGGCGGCAGTGGTCAGCAAGTTTCTCTGGGAGCGCGGGTTGGTGGTGGAGAAGACCGGCCTTTACAGCTTCCTGGTGCTGTTCTCGATGGGCATTACCAAGGGCAAGTGGAGCACGCTGCTGACCGAGTTGCTGGAGTTCAAACGCCATCATGATGGCAATACGCCGCTAAGCCAGTGCCTGCCGAGCATCGTTGCAGTCGACACGGCACGCTACCACGGTATCGGCCTGCGCGACCTGTGCAACCAGCTGCATGACTGCTATCGCGTCAATGCCACGGCCAAGCAGCTCAAAGGGTTGTTCAGTCGCTTGCCGGAAGTGGCGCTCAGCCCGGCTCGGGCTTATGACCATATGGTGCGCGGTGAGGTGGAAGCGGTGCCGATAGAGGCATTGCTCGGCCGTGTCGCGGCAGTCATGCTGGTGCCCTATCCGCCGGGCATACCCTTGATCATGCCGGGGGAGCGGTTCACTGAAGCTACCCGCTCGATCCTCGACTACCTGGCGTTTGCCCGCGCCTTCAACAGCGGTTTTCCCGGCTTTGTCGCCGATGTGCACGGCCTGCAGAGCGAAGCCGGAAGCTATACGGTCGATTGCGTCAAGGAATGCGAATGATCTCGACGCCGGTCTGTACCAGTTCAAAACGGTCTTCACCCAAGTGGTTGACTCGGTCGCCGATGGCCAGGCGATAGGTGGTGACCGGTGCGCCCTGTACGCTGCCGTCGGTCTGCAGGGTGGACTCTTGGAACTCGTGGACGGGGTAGATACGGCCTTCGGCGTCACGGGCGTGGAATTGGCCGACCATTACTGCTGCCATTTAAGTGAAAACCTCTGAATTGCGTAGGAAATGTCTGCAGGAATAGACCGTGGATGGTACCTGGAAGTTTTCTGGTGGAGGAAAAAAACCTAAGCGCCGAGCAATGGTCATCTATAACTACAACGTCTCTTAACCCAGCAAAGGTTGGAAATCGCCATGAGCCAGGTGTATTCGGTAGCGGTCGTCGTCGGCAGCTTGCGCAAGGATTCGTACAACCGCAAGGTGGCCCGTGCACTTTCAGAGCTGGCACCGTCCAGTCTTGCCTTGAAAATCGTCGAAATCGGCGATCTGCCACTGTACAACGAGGATGTCGAGGCTGCGGGTGTGCCCGAGCCGTGGAGGCGCTTTCGCGACGAGATCCGGCGCAGCGACGCGGTGCTGTTCGTCACCCCGGAGTACAACCGTTCTGTACCGGGCTGCCTGAAAAATGCCATCGACGTGGGCTCACGTCCCTATGGGCAAAGCGCCTGGGGTGGCAAACCTACGGCGGTGGTGAGCGTCTCGCCCGGTGCCATTGGCGGGTTTGGGGCCAACCATGCCGTGCGCCAGTCGCTGGTGTTTCTCGACATGCCGTGCATGCAGATGCCCGAAGCTTATATCGGTGGGGCGGCCAGCCTTTTCGAGGACAGTGGCAAGCTCAATGACAAGACCCGGCCGTTTCTGCAGGGTTTCATCGACAAGTTTGCCTCTTGGGTGAAGCTGAACCGGGCGGTTTGAGCCGGCCTTGTCGTCGGTAAGCCGGCCCCACAGCTACCCCACCGTTCGTGAAAACGGCGGGGTAGCTGTGGAAGCCGGCTTGCGGGCGAAAGCTGCAACACAGATCGGTCAGAACGCCTGCGGCATCTCTCCCTTGGCCAACCGCCGGTTGATATCGGCGACCACCTCGGGCAGTTCATTGATGGTGTCGATCAGGTAGTGCGGGCGTGACCCTGCGAACAGCGCATGAATGCGCTTGCGCTCACTCTCCAGCTTCTCAGCGCTCAACGCCTGGTACCCTTCCCAGGTCAGCCCGAGCGCGTTGCCCGAGCACACCAGTGCCACAGTCCACATGCCGGCACGGCGGCCTTCGAGGATGCCCGGCACGGTGTCGTCGACCTTGACGCAGGCCGCCACGTCGTCGATGCCCAGGGCGATCACGTTGGCCAGTGCCTGTGCCGGCCACGGGCGGCCGTTCGGGGTTTCGTCGGTGGCCACCACATGGTCGGCGACATAGCCGTTCTGGGCCGCCAGCTCCACCACCTTGTCCATCACCACTTTCGGGTAGCCCGAGCATGAGCCGATTTTCAGGCCGTCCCGGCGCAAGCCGGTGAGGGTGTCCAGAGCACCGGGAATCAGCGCCGAATGCACGGCGATCTTCTCGATCTGCAGCGGCATGAAGCGGTTATAGATGGCAGTGACGTCATCGTCGGTCGGCGTGCGGCCGAACACGTTGCGATAGCGTTCGGCAATTTCCGGCACGTCACACAGGGTACGAATATGGTCCCACTTGCCCATGCCCATCGGGCCGCGGGCTTCTTCGATGGAAACCTGGACGTCGAACTCGGCGAAGGCTTCGACGAAGATCTGGGTCGGGGCGAAAGAGCCGAAGTCGACCACGGTGCCGGCCCAGTCGAGGATGGCGGCTTGCAGCTGGGTGGGGTTGCTGTAGTTCATGTGCGCTATTTCCTGAAATCGGATGGGCAGAGGGTCAGATGTCCAGTACTTCCATTTCCCGCAGCACGTCGGCCACGGCATTCACAGCAGCTTGCATGCCGTCCGGCCCGACCACGCCGATGCAGCCGACGCGGAAGGTCTCGACTTGGGTCAACTTGCCGGGGTAGAGGATGAAGCCCTTGGCCTTGACCCGTTCGTAGAAGTCCTTGAACTGGTAACGGGCGTCATTCGGGGCGTGGAAGGTGACGATGATCGGCGCCTGGATGTCGGCTGGCAGGAAGCTGCGCAGGCCGATGGCGGCCATGCCGTCGAGCAGGGTCTTGCAGTTGTCGGCGTAGCGCTGGTGGCGCGCCGGCAGGCCACCTTCTTCGGCGTACTGCTGTAGCGCCTCGTGCAGGGCGGCAACCACATGGGTGGGCGGGGTGAAGCGCCATTGGCCGGTCTTGGCCATGTAGGCGTGCTGGTCGTGCAGGTCCATGGCCAGCGAGTGGGCATTGCCCTCGGCGGCGGCCAGTGCGGTTTTCTCGGCGAAAACGAAGCCCATCCCGGGGACGCCTTCCAGGCATTTGCCGGACGCGGCGATCAGTGCCTCGAAGGGGATTTCGCGGGCGTCGATCGGCAGGGCGCCGAACGAGCTCATGGCATCGATGATCAGGCGCTTGCCGTGGCGCTTGATCACCTGAGCGATCTCGTGCAGCGGGTTGAGGATGCCGGTGCTGGTTTCGCAGTGGATCAGCGCCACGTGGGTCACGCTGGGGTCCGCCGCCAGCAGGCGGTCGACGTCGGCAGCGGTGGTCGGCTGGTCCTCGGCGGTTTCGAAGGTGCTGAAGTTGCGCCCCAGCACTTTGCAGATTTTCGCCAGGCGCTGGCCGTAAGCGCCGTTGATCAGTACCAGTACCTTGCCATCGCGCGGTACCAGGGTGCCGATGGCGGCCTCCACGGCGAAGGTGCCGCTGCCTTGCAGGGGAACGCAGTGGTGGCTGGCGCTGCCGTCGACGATCCCCAGCAGTTGCTCGCAGACGCTGGCGGTCAGTTGGTTGAAATCACGGTCCCAGGAGCCCCAGTCCACCAGCATGGCTTGTCGGGTGCGCAGGGAGGTGGTCAGTGGGCCGGGGGTCAGCAGGATCGGGGCGTTGCTCATTGCGTGGTTCCTCACAAGCTGCAGGTGGTCAGCCGAAAAAGCTGGCGCTGAAACTACGGGGGCTAGGTTGCAATTGACCAAGCTATCAATCAAATTGTTTGTTGTTATGCCAGCCATAAGTCAGGCCGATAAATATGAACCTGTTCCAGCTTCGCGCTTTCGACGCCGTCGCCCGTGAGGGCAGTTTCACCCGTGCCGCTGCGCGCTTGTTCATCAGCCAGCCGGCGGTGACCGGGCACGTCAAGGCGCTGGAAGAGCACTACCAGATCACCCTGTTACGGCGCACGGCGCGGCGGGTCGAGCTGACCGAGGAGGGTACCCGCCTGGCTGCCATCACCCGGGCGATGTTCGGCCTGGCCGAAGAGGCGCAGGCGATGCTCGAGGCCAATCGCCAACTGCTCACCGGCCGCCTGGAGGTGGCCGCAGATGGGCCGCACCGGGTCATGCCGATGCTGGCGCTATTGCGTGAACGCTACCCGGGCATCACCGTCAACCTGCGCCTGGGCAATGCCCAGGAGACCTTGGCCGCCTTGTTGTCAGAGCATGCCGACGTGGCCGTATTGACCGAAATCGAACCGCGCAAGGGCCTTTACTTGCAAAACCTCTGCGAGTCGCGTTTGTGCGCACTGCTGCCGGCAGGCCATGCCTGGGCCAGCGGGCAGGGTGACTTGCCACTGGCTGCTTTGCATGAGCAGATCATGGTGCTGCGCGAACCCAGTTCGACCACCCGGCGTACCTTCGACAAGGCGTGTGACCAAGCGTCGGTCAGGCCCAGGGTGCTGCTGGAGCTGGACAGCCGTGAGGCAGTCACCGAGGCAGTGGCATCGGAGCTTGGGATTGGTGTCGTTTCCTCGACCGAGGTGGCCAATGACCCACGTGTGGTGGCGCGGCCGCTGGCCGGGCAAGGTTTGCGCAACCAGCACCTGGTGGGGTGCCTGGAGCGGCGCCGCGAGCTGCGGCTGATCCAGGCGTTCCTGGCCCTGGCTGCCAGCCTGTAATCCAAGGCTGGTGTTTTTTCCATGCGGGCCTAACATGGGCGGCACGCAACAGCCAGGAGGGCCGATGAGCGAGAAAGACACCATTTCCATGCAACTGGTGCGCGAAGCCCTGTTGCAGACCTGCCCGGCGGGTGAGCCGGATGCCGGCCTGCTGGCGCAGGCCGGCATCGACATCGGTCAACTCGACCAGGCTGATGCGCGCGTCAGCGCCGAGGCCTACTCCCGGCTTTGGCGCTTGCTGGCGCAACGCTGCAACGATGAATTCTTCGCCATGGACCCGCGTGGGCTGCGTACCGGAAGCCTGGCATTCCTGTGTCGGGCAAGTATGGCCCAGCCCACCCTGCAGGCTAGCCTGGAAACGGCGTTGGCGTTTCTTTCGCTGATGCTGCAGGACCTGCAACCGGTACTGGTGCGCCAGAAAAGCCTGGCCGAAATCGTCATCGTTGAACCCAATGCTCAGCCTCGGCGTGCGTTCACCTATTTCACCTTCTGGATGATCGTCCACGGCGTCGCCTGCTGGTTGGCAGGGCGGCGTATTCCGATCCTTGCGATTGACTTGCGGTGCGCCGAGCCGCTTTTCTGTGATGACTACCGGGTGATGTTCTCGGAAAACCTGCAGTTCGAACGCCCCTTGACCCGCATGATCATCGCCGGGGACTGCCTTGACATGCCGATGCGCCGCAGCGAGGACGAGCTTCAGCGTTTTTTGGCAGAGGCACCTGGCAACATCCTGGTGAAGTATCGCGACCCGAACAGCCTGGCCCGCCGCATCCGCCAGACGCTGAGCCAGCAAACCCCCAGCCAGTGGCCTGCCGCCGAGCAACTGGCGGCAACGTTGTGCATGTCGGCGTCAACCTTGCGGCGCCGTTTGAGCGAGGAGGGCCAAAACTACCAGGCGCTCAAAGACAGCATTCGCCGCGAGTTGGCGATTGCCTGGCTGGCGCAGCCGCAGCTTGGGCTTGGCGAAATCGCCGAGAGGCTGGGCTTTGCCGACAGCAGTTCGTTCTACAAGGCGTTTCGCAAATGGTTCGGGTGCAATCCGGGGCATTACCGCAGTGTCTTCCTGCAGGTGTAAACCGGCCCTGCACCAGCAATGCTCCGGCGGGCGCTTGGCGCATCGCCAAGGCTGAGAAGCCACGCGGCCAAAACGCTCATTCAGATTGACAGCTTTGGCCATTGCCCAGGTAGGCAGGCGGCGCGAACATCGTCAGACCGATGGTGCACTCCAACAATAAGAACCCAGGAGTCTGACGATGCGCGAGTATGGCGACGCCGTCCTTTCATTCAATCATGCCGAGGCCGCAATGGGCCTGCACGGCAGTCTTGCAGCCCTCAATGCCTGCGTCGAATGCTGTGACCGCCATGTGGCCCAAGGTGGTATCGCCCTGGTCTACGAGGACCGCGAGGGCAATGGCAGGCTCTACACATTCGGGCAGATGCAAGCCATGGCGTCCCGCTTTGCCAATGTCCTGAGGGCCCAAGGCGTGCAGGCCGGTGACCGGGTAGCAGGGCTGATGCCACGCACCCCCGAGTTGCTGGTGACCATCCTCGCCACCTGGCGCCTGGGCGCTGTTTACCAGCCGTTGTTCACTGCCTTTGGCCCCAAAGCTATCGAGCACCGCCTGGAGCAGTCGCATGCCAAGGTAGTGGTCACCGACCGTGGCAACCGCGCCAAGCTGGACGATCTGGCCGCGTGCCCCGTGCCGATCATCGTCGGCGCTGAGGAGGGTGAACTGGACTTCCAGCGCCTGCTCGATGCCGCTCCTGCCGATTGCGAGCCAGTCATGCGCTCGGGCGACGATCCCTTCCTGCTGATGTTCACCTCGGGCACCACTGGCCCTGCCAAACCCCTGGAAGTGCCGCTACGCGCGATCGTCGCGTTCCAGGGCTACATGCGCGATGCCATTGGCCTGCAGCCACAAGACAACTTTTGGAACCTGGCCGACCCAGGGTGGGCCTATGGCCTTTACTACGCGGTCACCGGGCCGTTGTCGCTGGGCCACGCCACCACCTTCTACGATGGCCCGTTCAGTGTCGAAAGCTGCGCGCGGGTGATCGACAAGCTGGGCATCACCAACCTGGCAGGCTCGCCCACCGCATATCGCTTGCTGATCGCCGCTGGCAAGGCGTTCTCAACGCCGGTCCAGGGCCGCCTGCGGGTCGTCAGCAGTGCCGGTGAACCGCTCAACCCCGAGGTGATCCGCTGGTTCGCCGATGAGTTGGGCGTGACCATCCATGACCACTACGGCCAGACCGAGCTGGGCATGGTGCTGTGCAACCACCACGGCCTTGAGCATCCCGTGCGGGCAGGGTCTGCCGGCTTCGCCATCCCAGGCCACCGCATCGTGGTGCTGGACGAGCAGGGCGCCGAGTTGCCCGCCGGGCAGCCTGGCATTCTGGCAGTGGATCGGGAGCGGTCGCCGCTTTGCTGGTTCGGTGGCTATCACGGCCTGCCCACCAAGGCCTTCGTCGGCAAGTATTACCTGAGCGGCGATACCGTCGAGTTGAACACCGACGGCAGCATCAGCTTCGTCGGCCGCAGCGACGACGTGATCACCACCTCTGGCTACCGCGTCGGGCCGTTCGATGTGGAGAGCGCACTGATCGAGCACCCGGCGGTGATCGAAGCCGCAGTGATCGGCAAACCGGACCCGGAGCGCACCGAACTGATCAAGGCCTTTGTGGTGCTGGCCAGCGGTGTGCACGGTAGTGTCGAGCTGGAAGAGACCCTGCGCCAGCACGTTCGCCAGCGGTTGTATGCCCACGCCTATCCCAGGGAAATCGAATTCGTCAGCGAGCTGCCCAAGACCCCGAGCGGCAAGCTGCAACGCTTCATCCTGCGCAATCAGGAAGTTGCCAAACAACAAGCGCAACAGGCCACCCCTGCCCGCGCCTGAAAGGAACCCGATCATGCACATCGCCAACAAACACTTTATCGTCAGCGGCGCAGCTTCCGGGCTGGGGGCTGCCACCGCGCAGATGCTGGTCGAGGCCGGCGCCAAGGTCATGCTGGTTGACCTCAATGCCCAGGCCGTCGAGGCCAAGGCCCGCGAGCTGGGTGACAACGCCCGCTTTGCGGTCGCCGACATCAGCGACGAGCAAGCGGCCCAGGCCGCCGTCGATGCCGCTGTAACGGCTTTTGGCAGCCTGCACGGGCTGGTCAATTGTGCGGGCATCGTCGGTGCCGAAAAAGTGCTGGGCAAACAAGGGCCACACGGCCTGGCCAGTTTCGCCAAGGTCATCAACGTCAACCTGGTCGGTAGCTTCAACTTGCTGCGCTTGGCCGCTGCTGCGATGGCCGAAGGCGTTGCCGACGAAAGCGGCGAGCGCGGGGTGATCATCAATACCGCCTCGATCGCCGCCTATGACGGTCAGATAGGCCAGGCTGCCTACGCCGCCTCCAAGGGCGCCATCGCCAGCCTGACATTGCCGGTTGCCCGCGAGCTGGCGCGTTACGGCATTCGTGTGATGACCATCGCCCCCGGCATTTTCGAAACCCCGATGATGGCCGGCATGACCCAGGAAGTGCGCGACTCCCTGGCCGCCGGGGTGCCATTCCCGCCGCGTCTGGGGCGGCCAGGCGAATACGCGGCGTTGGCCCGCCACATCATCGAGAACAGCATGCTCAACGGCGAGGTGATCCGCCTCGACGGTGCACTGCGCATGGCTGCCAAGTAAGGAGAGACCCTAATGACCCTCGCCAATGATCCGATTGTCATCGTCAGCGCCGTGCGCACGCCCATGGGCGGCCTGCAAGGCGACCTGAAAAGCCTTACCGCGCCGCAATTGGGCGCTGCAGCGATTCGCGCTGCGGTCGAGCGTGCCGGGCTGGATGCCGCCAGTGTCGAGCAGGTGCTGTTCGGCTGTGTGTTGCCGGCAGGCCTGGGCCAGGCCCCCGCGCGCCAGGCTGCGCTGGGCGCCGGCCTGGGCAAGCACACCACGTGCACGACCCTCAACAAGATGTGCGGCTCTGGCATGCAGGCTGCGATCATGGCGCATGACCTGCTACTGGCCGGTACCGCCGATGTGGTCGTGGCGGGCGGGATGGAGAGCATGTCCAACGCGCCCTACCTGCTGGACAAAGCCCGTGGCGGCTACCGCATGGGCCACGGTAGGATCATCGACCACATGTTCATGGACGGCTTGGAAGATGCCTACGACAAGGGCCGCCTGATGGGCACCTTTGCCGAGGATTGCGCCCAGGCCGGCGGGTTCAGCCGCCAAGCCCAGGACCAGTTCGCCATCGCCTCGTTGACCCGCGCCCAAGAGGCGATCAGCAAAGGCCGCTTCAGCGCCGAGATCGTTCCGGTACAGGTCAGCGAAGGCAAGGAACAGCGCCTGGTCAAGGACGACGAGCAGCCTCCCAAGGCGCGCCTGGACAAGATCCCGCAACTCAAGCCGGCGTTCCGAGAGGGCGGCACCGTCACTGCCGCCAACGCCAGTTCGATCTCCGACGGCGCTGCGGCACTGGTGCTCATGCGCCGCTCCCAGGCGCAGCAGCGCGGCCTGACGCCCTTGGCTGTGATCCATGGGCACGCTGCCTTCGCCGACGCGCCAGCACTGTTCCCCACGGCGCCTATCGGCGCTATCGACAAACTGATGAAGCGCACTGGCTGGAATCTGGCCGAGGTCGACCTGTTCGAAATCAACGAAGCCTTTGCCGTGGTCACCTTGGCCGCCATGAAGCAACTCGACCTGCCTCACGAGAAGGTCAACATTCATGGCGGTGCCTGCGCCCTGGGGCACCCGATCGGCGCATCGGGCGCGCGGATCCTGGTAACCCTGCTGTCTGCCCTGCGCCAGAACAACCTGCGACGTGGCGTTGCGGCCATCTGCATCGGCGGTGGCGAGGCCACGGCCATGGCTGTCGAATGTCTGTATTGAGGTGAACCATGTTGGTAACTGACGAGCAACAACAGATCGTCGATGCGGTCCGGGCTTTTGCCCAGGAACGCCTCAAGCCTTTTGCCGAACAATGGGACAAGGAACACCGCTTCCCCTGGGAAGCGATCCAGGAGATGGCCGAACTCGGCCTGTTCGGCATGCTGGTACCCGAGCAGTATGGTGGCAGTGACACCGGCTACGTGGCCTATGCCATGGCCCTGGAAGAAATCGCTGCTGGCGATGGCGCCTGCTCGACCATCATGAGTGTGCACAATTCGGTAGGGTGCGTGCCCATCCTCAAGTTCGGCAGCGAGCTGCAAAAGCAGCAGTACCTTGCACCGCTGGCCAGCGGGTCGATGATCGGTGCATTCGCCCTCACCGAGCCCCAGGCCGGTTCCGATGCCAGCAGCCTGAAAACCCGTGCGCGGCTGGATGGCGACCACTATGTGCTCAACGGCAGCAAACAGTTCATTACCTCCGGGCAGAACGCCGGTGTGGTGATCGTTTTCGCTGTCACCGACCCAGAGGCAGGCAAGCGTGGTATCAGCGCCTTCATCGTGCCCACCGACTTGCCGGGTTACCAGGTGGCGCGGGTCGAAGACAAGCTCGGCCAGCACGCATCCGACACCTGCCAGATCGTTTTCGACAATGTGCGCGTTCCAGTTGCCAATCGTCTGGGCGAGGAGGGGCAGGGTTACAAGATCGCCTTGGCCAACCTTGAGGGCGGGCGCATCGGCATTGCCTCGCAGTCGGTGGGCATGGCCCGTGCTGCGTTCGAAGTGGCCCGTGACTACGCCAAGGAACGTTGCAGTTTCGGTAAACCCTTGATCGAGCACCAGGCGGTAGCCTTCCGCTTGGCGGACATGGCTACCAAAATCGCCGTGGCACGGCAGATGGTGCTGCACGCCGCAGCATTGCGCGATGCCGGGCGCCCTGCGCTGGTGGAAGCGTCGATGGCCAAGCTGTTCGCCTCGGAAATGGCCGAAAAGGTCTGTTCGGATGCCTTGCAGACATTAGGCGGTTATGGCTATCTGAGTGACTTCCCGCTGGAGCGGATCTACCGCGACGTGCGGGTTTGCCAGATCTACGAAGGCACCAGCGACATTCAGCGCATGGTCATTGCGCGCAATCTTTGAAGGAGCAGTCTGCATGGCATTCGAAACCATCCTGTTGGATATCCACGGCAAGGTAGGCCTGATTACCCTTAACCGGCCCCAGGCGCTCAATGCGCTCAACGCGCAGATCGTCAGTGAGATCAACCAGGCCCTGGACCAGCTCGAGCGTGACCCGAATATCGGCTGCGTGGTGCTGACCGGTTCTGCCAAAGCCTTTGCCGCCGGTGCCGATATCAAGGAAATGGCCGAGCTCAAATACCCGCAGATCTACGTCGATGACCTGTTCAGTGATGCCGATCGTATTGCCAATCGCCGCAAGCCGATCATCGCTGCGGTATCGGGTTTTGCGTTGGGCGGTGGTTGTGAGCTGGCGATGATGTGCGACTTCATTCTGGCGGCCGACAACGCAAAGTTCGGGCAGCCGGAAATCAATCTGGGCGTACTGCCGGGCATGGGTGGTACCCAGCGCCTTACCCGGGCCGTGGGCAAGGCCAAGGCCATGGAACTGTGCCTGACGGGGCGTCTGATGGGGGCTGAGGAGGCGGAGCGTGCAGGCCTGGTTGCGCGCGTGGTGCCACAGGCCGAACTGGTCGAGGAGGCATTGAAGGTGGCTGCCACCATTGCTGGCAAGTCGATCCCGGTGAGCATGATGGTCAAGGAAAGCGTCAACCGGGCCTTTGAAGTCACTCTCAGTGAAGGCGTGCGCTTCGAACGTCGGGTGTTTCATGCGGCGTTTGCAACTCAAGACCAGAAGGAAGGTATGTCTGCCTTCATTGCCAAGCGTGATGCGCAGTTCAAGGACTGCTGACCAGTGCCGGCAGGTGCAGCGAAACTGCCCCTGCCGGAGATCACGGCTAATGGTTGAAGAAGTACTGCTTGGCCGCAGCCAGGTCGATCGGGCTGCGGTACACCTCGACCGCAGGCCCGGACGCGTCCTTTATGAGGCGGCCCTGTGCATAGCGCTGTTCTGCCGCTTTCAGATGCCCGGCGGTGTAGGCGGTTCGCTCCGCATCAATGTCCGGATAATGGAAATGTGCGAACCAGAGGTCAGTGCCATCATGGCTGATGGCGTATTCTTGCAGGTAATCAGCAGGCCGCCCTGCAACCTTTGCCAGTTGCCGCCTAGGTCCAGTGCTACGGATTAGTACCTGATGATGTTCGAGCAAAAAGCTTAGCTCACCCATCCGTGGCTTTTGCAAAAGCGCTACACGTGTTCGCTGCTCGACCGCCTGCTTCGTCAGCGTAGCCGACACGTCTTCGATGTCTTTTATGATCAGTGCGGCATCTTCACCGTGAGTGCTTTCGTCAGTCTGGTTGTCGCGGGTCAAGCGCAGCTCGATCGCCGCGCGTTGACGGTCAAGTTCATCGCGATGCTGCAGTAGTATCTCCTCGATCTCCACTGGCAGGCAGGTGTCGGCCCTGATGCCTTGCATGACGGCCAGGCTCTTTCTGGCGCTGGCCAGGCGCTTGTTGCTTTCCTTGAACAGTGTTTTGAGCTTCCTGGGGGGCTGAGGCCCCGGCCTGTGCTGCTCTGCAGGAGTAGGCAGCCATTGCTCATTCTCTCGCTTGTAACTGCGTACAACCGCGCCGTCATCGCTGCCAGGAATATCGATGATGGTGTTGTCGTCGGTACGCGGTTGGCCCAGCAGCAACCCATCATCGCGGGTTTCGATAAGGCCGGGCAAATGCTGGCTGAGCTGCCTTACGGAGCTACTTTGGGGCAGCTCGGGGTATTCTGCGAGCTCGCTGACCGTGTTTGTGGTCAACTCCCTGATATCACTACGTAAAGTAATCAAGGCCGGGGGGATCGCAGGCTCGTCGAACTGACTTTGCAGGTTCAGCCCCTGGCGTTTGGCACTTTGCAGATGCTGTACGATATTTTCCAGCAAGCGACGCTTGGCTTCGTCACTGGCGTTGATCCGTTTGTTCAACTGCAACTGCTGGCCGATGGCCAACTCCAGGTTGCCCCATGTACGGTTGAGCCAGTATTGGCCCGCATCGTCCAGTGGCTCCAGCGCCAAGCGGTTGATACAGTTTTCGATGCGCATCAGGCGCCAGTGCAAGGGCGACGATCTGCCTTGCGGGGTTTGCTTCAACTGCTGCAGTTTTTCCACCATCTTCATTGCACTGGGTAGCGAAGGGCTGGCCAGCTGCCGTAGCTGTTCCAGGGTCAGATTGAACGCGGTGGCGTTGTCGAACAGGCTATCGATCAGTGGTGCCAAGTTACCCAGCCGCGTTGCAAGAATGGCCTGGTCCTGCGGTGTCTCCTTGCTTTTGTGCTCGATCATGTCCAACAGATGAGCTCGCTCGGGTTTGTATAGGCGCATTAGCACATCACTGACTTGCAGTTGGCAATTGAGGTGATGATAGAGCGTGCCGGCGCGCTTGGACTTGTAGTCGGCCACAGGCGCCAGTTCATTCAGTTGCTCAAAGCGCTGAATATGTTCATTTACCAACGTTTCAAAGGCCTGCAATTTGGCGAGGCAGTTTTGTAGCACCCTCCGTTCATCTGAACGCTTTGCCAGATCGCGCAATTTGTCCAGATAAGGCAATTGGTCTGCGATGCTCTTAGAGTCGTTCGCCACGCGTTCGATCATCTCCTGAGTCTTCTGTTTACGCGCTTCCCGAAGCTGGGCGATCCGCTTGGAAGGCGGCATGCCGCCACGCAGACGCAGGCGCAGGTCCAGTTGCCAGCGCCCCGCCTCGTCGCGTCTTAGCAATGGTCCTGGTTTCTCATCCTTCTCGCCGCCAACAATACGCAACTGGTCAAGCGTCGTGTCCAACTGAACCTTGAACACCGCGGCCTCGATCTGCACCAGGAGGTGACCGCCATGCACGTACAAGCCACGCATCGGTCCACTCGGAGTCGGCGAGCCGAGCGCCGTTGGTGATACAACTGAACGCAGGGCGGCAAGCGCTCGGGCCTGGTTGTTGTCAAGCCTGAGCGTGGGCTGAGCCCAACTGAAGTCGAGTTGTGCCGGAGTCGGGCGGGTAAGCACCACAGGAGCCGATACTGATACATCAGGTTGGCCAGGCGCATGAAGTGCGTCCAGCGGGTGATCCAGTTCCTGCCGCTTCATGGTATGGGTGAAGATCAGAAAAGCAACATTGACCAACAGTTGGATCCAGTCGCCCGTGTGGTTATCTGCCCCGGCTTGATCACTGGCAACAAACAGGCGAGCGAATGCAGTTTCCATCTGAGCCAGCCAGGCTGCTTCGGCCAGCGGCCCTTCGACAAACGGTAATACGGTGTTGAGCAGCAACCAGCCCAGTTCCTCCCAGCGCTGCCAGCGGGATTGCGCGCTGCTTGCCGATTGCGCCTTGAAGTTGCTCAGGGTCTCCAGCACGCAGGCCTGGTAAATGACACGCGCAGGATTGGCTATGGCGGCTTCGCGCGACAAGGTAACGGGTGCTGGCTTGCCCCACGGTACCGCCCAGTCATCGTCCAGAGGGTGGAACAGGCGTGGTTCCCTGAAGCCACCGTGGGCATAGATGCGCTGGTCCAGCTCAGGCAGGCGATGAAGCACATCATCCTGCAGCTCGCCGGCCTCCCCGATAGCCACCAGTAATGCGGTGCGGTCGGCGTATTCCACTACTGGCTCGCTGTGCAGGGGGCGGTACAGCAGGCAACGTGTGCATTTCAGGGAGTCATCCTCGATGAGCCAGGTGTTGAGCGGATGATCGGCGGCCGCGTCCATCGTTCGCAGCAGACCCAAGGGCCGCAATACCCACGTGCTGTGCTCGTTGGGCAGGGGCGCGAAGACCTGCTCCGTTGCCAGCACTGCCGTCGGCGTGGGCCGACCATGCTCAAGGTAACTGCTCATGATCTTTGTTGGCAGTTGTGTGCTCAGCTGTTTTGCGAACAGTCTTTCGCGGCTGGCGCGCGTCTTCACGTCATCGAGCAGCAGCGCGCGTAACCGCGCAGGGTAGGTGGCACCAATGTCCGCCTCGGTTATCAGGGCGCGCAGTGCCAGCGTGTCGAGCCAGCCAGGTATGGCTTGACCGTCTGTGGTTTCCAATGTGACTTCGCCAGGTCGGAGCAGCCCTAGATTGGCGATGGCCAGCTGTGCCAGGGTAAAGCTGACAGGTTTGATGGCCCCACCGTTGGATATTTCGCCAGGAAGCGGGATCCCGGTCGAGGTAACCTGATGATTGATCACGCGCACAGCTGCTGGAACCAAGGTGGACTCCGGGTGATCACGGCGGATCAGTTCGGCCAGGCGCTCGCAGGCAAACGCCTGTGCGTTTGGCACGCCGCTCAACCAAGTCCTGCCCTCGGCCTGGAAGGTGTTACGAGCGACATCCCTAAGCATCGAGCTATAAACGATCAAGGCCAGGGGCGCTGCATTCTGTATCCAGCGTGGCAACTGGTTGGCTAGCGCTTCCTGGCGGGCCTGGTCTTTGATGCTGCATATATGCGCCATGGAGGTGAGGCGATCCAGGGCGTCGGCAAGCTGCTGCGCGCTGCTTTGGTCATTGAAGGCAGAGGCGGCCAGGTCCATGCCTTCCAGTTGTTGCTGCAGCAGGTTTGCGGCTTGGGCGTGGAACAACTGCCCCTCGGGAGTGCCCAGGTGCACGGTTGGCGGCGACTTGGCCAAGACTGTTGGCCAGTGCCGAGCGATGCCCTCCAGCAACTGTGCGCGCGAAGAAAACGACAGTAGCCGCCCCACTGGGGTAAACAACAGGGTAAAGGGCTGTTGGCCAGGTGCCTCGGCACGTTCGATCAGCAGAGCGCTGGCGAGGAAGGGGTCTTGCTGCCAGTCGGCGGAAAAGTTGCATGCCAGTGTCTTGATGGAAATGCCTTGGCTGCTGGAAAGGGTGAGCAGGTCGGCAGGCCCGGCCGCTCCTTTGGACAAGGACTTGAGTGCTGGTTCTGCAGCGACCAGCCGGTCCTCGGCGCTGGCTTGTTCGGCGGCACTGCGCAGCAGCCCCTGCAGGTGCCGGGCGAGCCACAACCAAGGGGTTTCCCCTTGGTTGTCTGCGTCGCACCAGTAGTCAATGATCGCGCTGCGGTAGGTATCCAGTAGGATGGGCCCGCAGTCGTTCAAGAGCTTTTCGAGCGCATGTAGGTCAACCGGAACGGGGTGAGACGGGTCGACCATATGGTTGCGACAGAGTACGTCCTGCTTTGCAGTCAGGTTGAGTGTTTCGCGCTGGCAATAGCGCTCTACCAGCACCTGGTACAAAGGGCGTATGTAGGCTGTATCCTCCACCTGCCCGAAACTGGCCAATTGCAGGGACAATGGGTCGAGGCGGGTATCCAGGCCATAGTCATGCCAGTGCTCGACCAACAGTCGTGCAGCCACTTCGAACAGAGTGGGGCGGCTTGCGAACCTGTCGGCAACGGCGCAAGGCAATGTGGGGCTGCGTGGGAGTCTGATAGAGGGCGTCATGGCTGGGATCTTTGTGTGAGAAGGGCGCCATGAAACCGTCTGAGGGATGGGTCGGGGCTATACAGATGTACTGCCAGCAGTACCGCGAATCGGCAAACCGCCCCCGTCAGGCGCAAACCACGTCATTTCGCTCAATTACCCCGTCATTGGTGTTGCCCCTTGCGACGAGGGGCCTTAGACTGCCGCCCCCTGCAAAAGAGTGCCGATTGGCGCTTGAAGAATTCTGGTGCCGATGCCCAGGTGTCGGCGACACACGAATCGCCCAAATGCACATTTTTTCATAGAGAAATCGATGACCAAGGAACAGTTGCTGGCCATGTCGGCCGATGACTACATGAACGCTGAACAACTGGCCTTCTTCACTGGCCTGTTGCAGGCGATGAAAGTAGAAACCCATGAACGCATCGAGCTGAGCCGTGCCACTATCGAAAGCCTGGATACCCCGTCGGATCCTGCCGACGTGGCCTCGGTCGAAGAAGAACGTCACTGGCTGGTAAATGCCATCGAGCGTGACCAGCGCCTGCTACCGCAGTTGGAAATGGCCTTGGGCCGTATCGCTGACGAAAGCTTCGGCTGGTGTGACGACAGTGGTGAGCCGATCGGCCTGCAGCGCCTGCTGATCAGCCCGACCACCAAGTACTGCATCGAAGCCCAGGAGCGCCACGAGCAGCTCGATCGCCACCAGCGCCAGATCTGACCGAGCGTTGTGTGCCAGGCCCCACGGAGCGATCCTTGGGGCTTTTTGCGCTTGCTACCTTGTACCGGCCACTTTGTTGCTGCTGGCGCAATACTGCTGTACCAATGTTGGCTTTCTCCGGCGTGTTGGCGGGCGTATCATGGCTCTATCGTTAGGTTGCTAAGTAAATTCCGGAGGGAATGATGAATAGCCGAGTCGATGTGGCCGTGATGATTGGCTCAGGTGTGCCCGCTACCCTGCAGGCGCTGGGCCGCCGAGTATGTTGGGTGGTGCTGGTGAATGGCGAGCGTCGCGGCACTGCGTATGCAACACGTGGTGAGGCGCTGGAGTGTCAGGCGGCCTGGCTTAAACAGCTGGAGAAAGGCCGCGCTGCCTGACTGTGGTTCAGTTTTCGAGGCTACGGGCCAGTTCGCAGGCTTCATGGTGACGACGTCGAAACCCCTTTACTCTGCCGGTAGCGCTTTCAGTGACGTGGAAGAACTCGATGCCGGCAGGTATGACGACGTAACGCGGTATGGAGCGAGAATAAATGCGCTTTGCCTCTCGACGTGTTTCTGTGTTTTCGTGCATATTTCTTTCCCAGTAATGCGCTGATGGATTGCAGAGCCCGTTCTGCCGAAGGGCCTGGCGTTATCTATCGCATCTTTTCTGACGGAATAGTTGTAGGGCATTACGCTTCCCGGTTGGGGAATGTGCCTAAACCCGCCATTTGGGCAAAGTCTGGCAAGCAGGAGTAAAGTTTCCTCCATGCTGTATAGCCAGAAGGCACAGACGTTATGCACATCGCTTCATTACTCTTTTCGCCTATCGAAATGAAAGGGCCGTGCCTCACCGGTGGTGAGTGGGGGCGGATGTTACCGATTTGAGGATTACTTCATTGGCAGTCAGTACTCTGGATACCCACGCTTTGTTCGCCCTTGGCGATTTGCGCGGTAAGTTGGCCAAGCTGTTTCAGGGCCGCTTCGTTTATGTCACCGAGCAGAACCCCGAAGGCCTCTATATGGCCGAAATCGACACCGAGAGTGCGTTGGTGGTCGATGACAAGCAACGTTTGGAATTGAAGGTGGGTGACCACTTTCGCGCTGCCGTATTGCCCAGTCGTGAAGGCGGCAAGTTGGAAATGCGCTTTCGTGAGATCAAACTGAACGTCTACGGCGTGGGGGACTATGCCTTTGTCTCGGTGCCGGAGGGTGAAGGTATCGTGTTCCGTGAAGGCCAAGGCGTAATGCTGGTGTTCGCGGCTCAACAGCAAGTCCAAGAGGGCCTTGGCAAGCTGCTCAAGGCCGTGACCGGTAAGGTCGCAAAATGGCGCAAGGGCGAGTTGACCACGTTCAAGGCGAGTGAATGAACGCGGGGCAGGAGGCGGATGGCAGCCGTGCCGCGTTCCATCGACAACATAAGGCCATGGCCGTGGCTCAGGCAGAACGTTTGCTGGCGCGGCGCGATGAGATGCAGGCCGCCTGGTTGACTTGGGTGGCGGCCCAGCTCTATCAATCAGGCCCGCCTCCCTACGTCGCCATGGTGCGCCGGGAGTTGCAGCGGATCACCCAGGAATGAGCGTGCCGCACATCAATTGCCCCCCGCTTGGCCGCTACTGACTTCTTCGGGTACCGCTTCCCCGGACATGCGTTTGCGAAACAGTGCCGCCCTGGCCAATAGTAGCGTAGTGACCGGTAATGTGATCGACAGTAGAACTGGGATCAACCAAGCGTGCAGTACAGGGCCTTGCTTGAGCCATGAGAAGTAGATGATCGAGGCCAAGGCAACGCACCAGGCCCCGATGGTCGAGGCCAGCGCTGGTGGGTGCATGCGCTGGAAATAATCCTTGAGGCGCAGCAGGCCAATGGCCCCGATCAACGCGAACAGGCTGCCGAGCAGCAGCAGGGCAGCGGTAACTAGCTCGAGCCAGAGCGGTAGTTCAAGAACTTCGGTCATTCTATTACCTCACCACGCAGCAAGAACTTGGCCAGGGCAAACGAGCCGACAAAGCCGAAAAGCGCAATCAGCAGAGCACCTTCAAAGTAGGTATCGCTGGCATAGCGGATTCCCAGTACCAGCATCATGAGCATGGCCAGGATGTACAGGTAGTCCAGTGCCAGTACCCGGTCCTGGGCGGAGGGGCCGCGAAACAACCGGATCAGCGTCAGGCCCATGGCCAAGGCGAAGATGAACAAGCTGGCGAGCACTGCATAGGCTAGCAGGCCTGTCATTGGAAAATCTCCATCAGCGGTCGTTCATAGGTGTGTTTGAAGTGCTCGATAAAAGCGTTCTCATCCTTGAGGTCGAACACGTGCAGCAACAGGACGCTGCGGTCCAGGGCCAGTTCTGACCAGACGGTACCGGGCACTACGGTAGTGATCATCGATAGTGCCGCCAGGCCGTGGGCGTCGCGCAGGTCCAGCGGGATATGGACAAAGGCAGAGCAAGGCGGATGTTGCCCGGCGCGCAGCACGCGCAGGGCTACTTGCAGGTTGGACTGGATGACATCGATACCCACCCGGCCAATCAGGCTCGCTATCACCAGCGGCCTGCGCACATGGGCGTGCTGGGGGCGCAACGGTGCCATCAGCAGTGGCGCCAGAAAGCCAAGCGCGGCTGCGAGCAGCAGATTACCCGGGCTGACCGAGAGGTTCAGCAGCAACCACAGTATGAACAGTGCGACAGACAACAGCGGTGCGGGGAAAAGTCGGCTCATGGCTGCACCTGTGCGTCGAGCGTGGTCGGGCCAGGGATAGGCTGTACGGCCATTACGGCCCTGATGTAGGTGTCAGGGGTCTGCAGGCTGGCTGCAGTGTCCTGGGTGTAACGTAGCAGCGGCTCGGCTCTGAAGCTGAGCATGATGCACAGGCCCAGCAAAATGACGATCGGCAGGCATTCGTAGTGTCGCAGCGCGGGGGAGGGCCGCTCTTCAGGCTTCCAGAAGCGCTGGATGCCCACGCGGCCGAAAGCGATCAACGAGGCCATGCCGGACAGGATGAGCAGGGCTACCAGCGCCCAGCCGGCTGCTGACAGTGGTTGCTCGGCCGGCACGCCCAACCCCAGTGGGTTGAACAGCGCGCTGATCAAGCTGAGTTTGCCGACGAAGCCAGAGAGCGGTGGCATGCCGATGATCAGCAACGCACAGGCAATGAAGCTCAGGCCCAGGAACGCCATGGTCCAGGGAATGATCTGGCCTATGACTGCCTTCTGCTCATCGTCGAGGTTTATGCCTTTAGGTGGGTGCAACGACTCGAGTGGCGAGGGCATGCTGCCTTCTTCGTCCTCCAGTGGTGGCTCATTGGCCGAGCGAGAGCGCTCCACCAGCTCGGCGAGCAGGAACAGTGCACACAGTGCCAGGGTTGAATTGACCAGATAGAACAACGCTGCTCCGGTCAGGGCTGGCTGAGCAAAGCCGATCGCGCCAAGCAGGGTGCCTGCCGAAACCAGTATGCTCAGTGCTGCCATGCGCTCCAGGCGTTGTGCGGCAAGTATCGACACGGCTGCGATGGCAAGCGTGACCAAGCCCCCATAGATCAGCCATTGCCCGCCGAAATGCGCCGATGCACCGGCTTGACCCGAGAACAACAGGGACCAGAGCCGTAACACAGCGTACAGGCCAACCTTGGTCATGATGGCGAACAATGCGGCTACGGGTGCGCTGGCCGAGGCATAGGCCGGAACCAGCCAGAAATTCAGCGGCCAGATGCCGGCCTTTGCCAGGAAGGCTATGGCCAGGATTGCCGCGCCCGCGTGCAGCAAACCACGGTCGGCTTCGGGCACCAACGGTACTTTCAGCGCGAGGTCGGCCATGTTGAGGGTGCCGGTTACGCCGTAAAGCATCGCGGCGCCAATCAGAAACAGCGAAGAAGCGAACAGGTTGATGGCAATGTAGTGCAGGCCGGCCCGCACCCGCGCTCGCCCCGATCCGTGCAGCAGCAGGCCATAAGAGGCCGCTAGCAGCACTTCGAAAAAGACGAACAGGTTGAACAGATCGGCTGTCAGGAAGGCACCATACAGGCCCATCAGCTGGATCTGGAACAGTGCGTGGAAGCTGGCGCCGGCGCTGTCCCAGCGGGCGCGAGCGAACAGCAGGGCGCTGATGCCGATGAC
This sequence comes from Pseudomonas sp. p106, assembly GCF_003936645.1. Classification (NCBI taxonomy): domain Bacteria; kingdom Pseudomonadati; phylum Pseudomonadota; class Gammaproteobacteria; order Pseudomonadales; family Pseudomonadaceae; genus Pseudomonas; species Pseudomonas sp. p106. The sequence continues at coordinate 12,684 of NZ_RHQR01000025.1, read as the reverse complement.
CCCGGTCAAAGTCAGCAGCAGCGCCGACAGGTGATCAACCACCAGCACGATGCCGAAAGGCGCGGGCCAGTTGCCCGGCAGGTACACACCGATCGATTCCGCCTGGCCCTGGACGCGCACCCACAGCAGCAGGCTGACGGCGATGACCAGGCCGCTGAAGGTGGACAGCAGGTTGAGGCGCGCCTTGAGCAGGCGGTGCTTCTCGCCCAGTATCAGCATCACTGCTGCGGTCAGCAACGGCAGCAGGATGGGGGCGATGATCAGTCGGCTCATCTCACTCATTCATCACGCTCCCGGCCATCCACGTGGTCGGTGCCGGTCAGGCCGCGAGATGCCAGCAGCACCACCAGAAACAGGGCGGTCATGGCAAAGCTGATGACGATGGCCGTCAGAACCAGCGCCTGGGGCAGTGGGTCGGTGTAGTGCAGCAGGTCCTGTGTCACGCCTTCCTTGATGATCGGCTCCTTGCCGATGAACAGGCTGCCCATACTGAAGATGAACAGGTTGACGCCATACGACAGCAGGCACAGGCCCATGATCACCTGATAGGTCCGTGGGCGCAGGATAAGCCACACGCCCGATGCTGCCAGTACGCCGATGGCGACTGCGATGACTTCTTCCATCAGGCGGCTCCTGCTTGGCTGGGTTTGGACGGATTACCCGGGCGGTAGGCTCGCACCGACTGGTGTGCCAGGGCTGTGAGGATCAGCAGGGTCGAGCCGACCACAACGGTGTACACGCCCACGTCGAAGAACAGCGCGCTGGCCACATGCACATCGCCCAGCACTGGCAGGTGCAGGTGGGCGGTATGCGTGGTCAGGAACGGGTAGCCCAGCAGCATGGCGCCGACCCCTGTCAGTGTTGCGCACAATAGCCCGGTGCCCATCCAGCGCAGTGGGCGCAGGCTCATCTGGGCTTCGACCCATTGGGTCCCTGCGACCATGTACTGGAGGATGAATGCCACCGACATCACCAGGCCTGCGACAAAGCCACCGCCAGGCTGGTTGTGGCCCCGCATGAACAGGTACATCGAGATCAGCAGGGCGATCGGCAGCAGCAGTCGTACCAGCACCGCAGGCACCATCATGAAGCCCAAAGCTGTGTCGGTGGCATGGCGCGGGTTGATCAGGTCGGTGACCACGTCGGGTGCAAGCTGGCGCTGCTGAGCTGGCAGCTGCATGCTCTCCTTGGGTGGGCGGAAGCGGCGCAGCAGGGCGAATACGGTCAGGGCGACGGCCACCAGCACGGTGATCTCGCCCAGGGTGTCGAAGCCGCGGAAGTCAACCAGCATCACGTTGACCACGTTGGTACCGCCACCTTGTGGCAAGGCTCGGCTCAGGTAGAACGAGGAAATGTCGTTCGGCGTTGGTCGTGTCAGCATGGCGTAGGACAGCAGCGCCATGCCGCCGCCGACCAGGATTGCCAGCAGCAGGTCGCGCACGCGCCGCATGCGGGCACGGTCGAGGCTGCCGGGCAGCGGCGAGACGCCCTCGATACGCCGCGGCAGCCAGCGCAGGCCGAGCAGGATCAGAACCGTCGTGACAACCTCGACGACCAGTTGAGTCAGGGCCAGATCAGGTGCTGAGAACCAGACGAAAGTGATGCAGGTCATCAGGCCGCAGACGCCAACCATGATCAAGGCGGCCAAGCGGTGATACTTGGCTTGGTAGGCGGCGCCAATGGCGCAGGCGATAGCGATCAGCCAAAGGGCGACGAACACGCCTGAGCCCGGTATTTTAGGGCGGTCACCCCAGCTCAGGCCGCTGTACAGCATTGGTGTGAGCCCCGCGAGGAAGGCGGCAAGCACCAGCATGAACAGTTGTGCCTGCAGGCGGCGAGTGGTCAGCAGCCCCTCGATGCGCCGGGCCAGTAACATCAGGTGCACCTGGCCGTGCTCGAACAGGCGCTTGCCATTGAAACGCTCGATCAGGGGGGGATACGGGAACCGGCCTTGGCGCAACTGGTTGCGCAGCAGCAGATAGAGCACGATACCGCCGCTCATGGCCACCAGGCTCATGATCAGCGGGGCATTCCAGCCGTGCCAGATGGCCAGGCTGTACTCCGGCAGAGTACCACCCACCACTGGAAGGGCTGCAGCGGCCAGCAACGGGCCGACCGACTGGGCAGGGAAAATGCCCACCACCAGGCAGGTAAGCACCAGCAGTTCGACTGGCGCGCGCATCCAGCGTGGTGGTTCGTGAGGTGTGTGAGGCAGGTCTTGGGCGGCAGGGCCAAAGAACACGTCAACGGTGAAGCGCAAAGCGTAGGCAACGCTGAAAGTGCCGGCCAAGGTGGCTATTACCGGCAGCGCGGCCTCGACCCAGGCGGTGGAGCTGATGAACACGGTTTCGGCGAAGAACATTTCCTTGGACAGGAAACCGTTCATCAATGGCACGCCGGCCATCGAGGCGCTCGCCACCATCGCCAGGGTCGCGGTGTAGGGCACCAGACGGATCAGCCCGCTGAGGCGGCGGATGTCACGGGTGCCGCTTTCGTGGTCGATGATGCCGGCGGCCATGAACAGCGAAGCTTTGAAAGTGGCATGGTTGAGTATGTGAAACACGGCGGCCACTGCGGCGAGTGGACTGTTCAAACCCAATAGAAGCGTGATCAGCCCAAGGTGGCTGATGGTCGAGTAAGCCAGCAGGCCCTTGAGATCATTCTGGAACATCGCTGCGAAGGCCCCCAGCAGCAGGGTTATGGCCCCCGCGCCACCGACGATCCAGAACCACTCCTCGCTGCCCGAAAGCACCGGCCACAACCGGGCCAGTAAAAACACCCCGGCCTTCACCATGGTTGCCGAGTGCAGATAAGCTGAAACCGGGGTCGGTGCTGCCATGGCATGAGGTAGCCAGAACTGGAAGGGGAACTGCGCGCTCTTGCTCAATGCTCCGACCAGGATCAGGGGCAGCAGCACTGGATACAGCGCGTGCTGGCGAATGGTCTCGCCGGCAGCCAGCACTTTGTCCAGGTCATAGCTGCCCACTACATGGCCAAGCAACAGGGCGCCGACCAACAGGCACAGGCCGCCGGCGCCGGTAACCATCAACGCCATGTAGGCGCCGCGTCGGGCGTCGGCGCGGTGGTGCCAGTAGCCGATCAGCAGGAACGAGAACAGGCTGGTCAGCTCCCAGAAAAACACCAGCTGGATCAGGTTGCCCGAGATCACCAGGCCGAGCATGGCGCCCATGAACGCCAGAAAGAAGGCAAAGAAGCGTGGTACCGGGTCCTGTGGCGACATGTAGTAGCGCGCGTACAGCGACACCAGGGTGCCTATGCCCAGTACCAGCAGCGAGAACAGCCAGGCGAAGCCGTCCATGCGCAGGACCAGGTTGAGGCCCAGGCTGGGCAGCCAGAGAAACTCCTCGCGGATGACACCGCCGTGGGCAACCTGGGGGTACAGCAGTGCTACCTGGACGGTGCCGACCAGGGCCACGAGCCCAGCCAGGATGGACTCGGCGTTACGTGCGTTGTGCGGCAGCACAGCTGCCAGGCAACTGCCCAAGAACGGCAGAAGCAGTAGCACTATCAAGGACATAGCGTTCTATTCTGGAAAGGTTTGCCAAGGATCATACGTGCCGTGCAGTTGATCACCAACACGCAAGCTGTCGCAGAATCATACAAACAGGGTGTGACAAGCTGTTTTTTTATAACAGTTTTTTACAGAGCATAGCTGCCGTTCACTACTTTACAGCCCGCCTTCGCGTTCGCCCTCTACCTCAAGCTCTTCGCTTTCATTGCGTAGGCGTCGAACTTTAAGTTCGCTGACCACCACGGCGATGACGATCATCAGGCCGCCTATGAGCGCCACACCGGGCAGACGCTCGCCTGCGATGCGGCCGACGATGCCAGCCCACACCGGCTCGCCGGCGTAGATGAGTGTGGCGCGGGTTGGCGATACCGATTTCTGCGCCCAGTTCATCGCCACCTGGATCACTGCGCTCATGGCACCCAAACCCAGTGCACTGAGCAACAATAGCCAGGAGAAGTCGGGGAGGTGCTCCTGAGTCGGTACGATCATCAGGAACGACAGCAGCGAGGCGGTGGCCAGTTGCACTACGGTGACGCGGCGCACATCGACCTGCCCGGCATACCGGCTGATCAGAATGATCTCGGCGGCAATGGCCACGGCGCTTACCAGGGTCACGACTTCGCCTTCGCTGAAACGCAGGGTACCGCCCTCGGGGCCAGCGAGCAGCATCAGGCCGAGGAACGCCAGGCAGATTCCCAGGCTTGGCATCAGCCCTGGCCGACGGCCAAGCACCAGCCACTGCAACAGCGGTACGAAGGGCACATACAGTGCAGTAATAAAGGCCGACTGGCTGCTGCTGATGGTTTGCAGGCCCATGGTTTGCAAACCATAACCGAGCATGATGGTCGCACCAATCAGCGCGCCGGCCTTCAATTCGGTGAATGTCAGCCCGGGCAGCGCGCGTATCGAGACCAGGCCGACGAACAAGGCGGCTGCAGCAAACCTCAGGCCGACGAAGAACATCGGGCCACTCACGGTCATGACGTTGTGCACCAGCAGGAAGGTGCCGCCCCACAGCATGGTGATGAACACCAGTAGCACCTCGGCCTTGCTCAGGCGCAAGGATACGGTGGTCTGCTGGCGGTTGATCGGTTGGCTCATGGTCTTGCTTACTCGGAAGTGGCAGCGCACAATCGCCGCAAAGTGGGCAGTATACTGCGCAACCTTTAAAAGTGAGCAATATAGTGCACAAAGATTCCGCGCACCGTGCTTCGGTGCTCCAGCATGTGAGCCTCAACGTTCGTGGTCTGCGCAATGCAGTGGGGATGAGCCAGAGTGCCTTGGCCGAGCGCTCAGGTGTCAGCCGGCGCATGCTGGTGGCGATCGAGGCTGGTGAGAAGAACGTCAGCCTGACTACGCTCGACCTTATAGCTGAAGCGTTGGGGGTTGCCTTCAGCCGGCTGATCCAGGCGCCCGACCAGCGCGATACCAGCCGCATCGACGAACTGGCCTGGGCCGGTGAGCATCCCCAGAGCAAGGCGGTGCTGCTGGCCAGCAGCACCGCTCGGCGAGAGGTGGAGATCTGGGAGTGGACCCTGGCGCCGGGTGAGTGTTACACCAGTGAAGCCGATGCCGAGGGCTGGAGCGAGCAGATCTATGTGGCTGAAGGGCAACTGACGCTGATCATCGAGCAGATCGAGCACTGCCTGCACGTCGGTCAGTTCCATGTATTTCCCAGTAACTGCCGCTATGCCTACCGCAACGATGGTGCCGTGCCGACGCGCTTCGTACGCAACGTGGTAATTTGAACGGTCAGTTTTTCAGAAGCTCATCGGTCTTCACCACTTTGGCGTACGCAAAAGCGAGTGCAGCCATCACCGAATCGTGCACCTGGGCTGCCGGTATTTGCTTGCCATTGAACTCAAGAGGCAGGGTGGCGCAGGCATCGTGCGCCACCGTGACATCGTAGCCAAAGTCAGCTGCTGCTCGCGTGGCGGCATCGACGCACATGTGGCTCATGCTGCCGACGATGGTGAGTGTTTTTACACCTTGGTCATCGAGCGTGCGCTTGAGATCGGTATCAAGAAATGCATTCACCTTGTGCTTGAGCACGACGGGCTCGTCTTCCAGCGGCTGGACTTTTGCGTGAATCGCAGCGCCTTGGGTGTCGGGAGTGAAGAACGGCGCGTCTTCGCTTTCGAACTCATGCCGCACATGCACCACAAGGTCGCCTCGCTGGCGTGCCGCGGCCAGCAGCTTTGCCGCATTGTCGGCCGCCGGGTTGGCGCCTTCCAGGGGCCACTTGCCTCCGGGGAAATAGTCGTTCTGGATGTCGATGATGATCAGCGCCTGCTTGCTCATGTTGCCTCCTGGGTCAGTAGCATCGGGTGCCATTAGTTATAGGCGGTGCGCGGGATGAATGCGTAGTTCAGGGCAGATGCGGCCCGGGTCCCTCGCCGGCGAGGTGATCCTGGCGGTTGCGAAGCGGGCAGTCCTTCAGCGACATGCAGCCGCAGCCGATGCAGCCGTCAAGTTGATCGCGCAGCAGGATCATTTCGCCAATGCGCCGATCGAGGTCTTCGCGCCAGCCTTCGGACAATCGTCGCCAGTCCTCGGCGGTAGGAATGTGATCATTTGGTAGCGTCGCCAGGGCCCTGGCGATGTTGGCCAGCGGGATGCCCAAGCGCTGAGCCATCTTGATCACCGCCACGCGGCGCAGCATCGCCCGTGGGTAACGGCGCTGGTTGCCGGCGTTGCGGGAACTCTGGATCAGGCCTTTGGTTTCATAAAAGTGCAGAGCGGTTACCGCCACCCCGCTGCGCGCGGCCAGTTGGCCGACACTGAGCAGCTTTTCGTGGGTGGTCGGCGTATGTCTGGGCATGCGAAAAAGCTCTTGACCTTGAGTTAACTGGAGGTTTTACCCTGCCGATCATCGCGCTGCAAGCGTCCGGAGCAAGGAGACTGCCCATGTTGGCCATGCCGCAACCGCTGTGGTTCACCCAGATGATCGAATATGAAGTGCCTGCCACCCGCCAGGAGGCACTTGCCCACGCATTGGTAATTCGCGCTGAGGAGCTGGCCTCGCGTTTTGAGGGACTGCAAGAAGTCAGTATCCAGGCCAGCGATGACGGTAGCCGCGTATTGCAGTGTCTACAGTGGCAATCACGACAGGCTTGGGTAGCGGCAACTGCGTCTTTTGTCGAAGAGCCCTTCCTCGATATTGTGCGTCGACATCAGGCGCGCAGCGTCAACTTTGCCGCTTATCAGGCGTTACGAAGCCTGGCGCGGGGTGTCGACGGTGGCCTGCACTGCCAGGTCGGCGCGCCTCAGGCATACCAAGGGGCATAGTGGGGATAGCGGTCCAGGCGCGCGCCTATCACCATCTCGCTGATCCACGATGCGAGGATCGAACTGTAGGCTTTCTGGCTTTGCTCGCTCGATAGTGCGTGGTCGGCGCCGTCGACGATGCGGTGGGTAAGCGAGTGGGCGCTGACGAAAGCCGAACGGTAGCTCATCAGCGTGGTGTGCGGCACATAGTCGTCCTGTTCCGACTCGACCAGCAGCACATCGCCAGCGAACTCCGCGCAGGCAGCCAGGGCGCGATTGTCACCTGGGCCAAGCAGGCGCTGGCGGTAGGCTTTCAGGCGCTGACGGTCCAGGGTCTGTTTGGGCTTGTCCCATTCGTCGTCCCAGTACATCGCAGGTACGCGCAGAGCCAGCCACTTCACTGGGCGGTGCAGGGTCAGCAAGGTGGCGAGGTAGCCGCCATAGCTGCTGCCGATGATGGCGATGGCACTACTGTCCACCGCGGGGTGGCTGACCAGGCGGTCATAAGCAGCCAGCAAATCTTTGAGGTTCTGCTCGCGTGTAACCGTAAGGCGCTGGCTTTCGGTTTTTTCGTGGCCCCGCAGGTCAAAGGTCATGCACACGCAACCGAGCCCTGTGATATGCCGGGCCCGTGCAAGGTCGCGTTGCTGGCTACCGCCCCAGCCATGTACGAAAAGGATCCCGGGCATCTTGCTTCCGGGGCTGACCAAGGTACCGGCGATGCTGTCGTCGTCGACCTGCAGTTCGACGGTTTCACTCTGAATGGCCATACTCGCGAATCCGCGCGTACTTGCAGAATTGTCCGAGTTCACTGTCGTTTCCTTGATAGAAGAGGGTGGCGTCAGTGGGAAGGTTGGGTGTACCGAATATTTCATGGGTAGAGGCTCGCACCCGTTGCAGTGCCGGGTCATCGGCAAAGGCCTGCAGGGCCAGCAGCTCAGCGCTGCTGGCCCCACCCAAACGCCAGGATTGTTCAAGTACGCCACTGCGCAGGTGGCCCTCAGGGTTTTTGCCGCGGGCGATGTCGTAGTTGCGCCGGGAGGCGATGAAGCCTGGGAAGTGCTGCTCGGCTGCATGCTCATAGGTCAGGGCCTGGTTGATGGCAAGGCGCAGGTGGTCCTCCAGTGGCAGTTGCAACAAGGCCTGGTAGTCGCCGCGCACCACCAGCAGGTCGGAGCCTCCGTATACCTCGGTACCTTGGTGGTCCTGGGTCAACTGCTGGGTGCCGAGGTAGCTGCAGGTCAGGCCGGCGACACGCACTTGGCCAACGCTGAAGGTTTCCACTTCACTGAGGTCCTCCTCCAGCACCAACCCCCACAAGGCCAGGCCCTGATCATCAATGTTGGCCAACAATGGTTCCAGTTCATCCAGTTGAACGATCACCTGTTGCCCACGCCCCGCGCATGCCAGCACCGGCTTGAGCCGTACTGCGCCATCGCGCAGCAGTAACTGCGCGGCCCGCCGGGCATCGGCTTTGCTGAATACGGTGTAACCGCACAGCAAGGCATCGCTGGCCTGGCGGGCGAAGTCGTCAGTCCAGCCTGGGGGGAAGGTGGCATTGGCAGGCAGCGGGTGGGAGATCGCTTTGGTTGCCATATAAGGATGACTGACCAAGCCCCCGAACAGGTCATGTTCCGTTCGGATGCCGAGGTGGGCATAACGTTGCGGGTCGATGAGAGTTTCAGTGGGTAGGTAGTAATAGTGGTCGGCGGCTTTGGGTGGCAGATCAGGGGTTGCTCGCGCGCACCCTAGAAGCTCGGCCAGGCCATCAGCCAGCTTCAGGTGCACTGCGTGTTCGTGCTCAGGGGTGTGATCGCGAGCATCGAGGAGGACGACCCCCGCTTTTGATTCGCTGGTGCTGGGCATGGGCATCAGCCTGTCTGCAATGAATGTACTGATTGTGAAGCCCATGGTTTGGGGAAGTTCAGGTGGAAGCGATCGATGGTTCGTAGTGGCAGGAACCGCTGTTCCTTTGCACGCGCAACGATGGCTTGCAGGCCGCGAGTCAGTCGTCGCGATTGCAGGGTGAGGTTGGCTGTTCCATTATCGTGCATCTGGATCAACCAAGATGTTACCGCAGGAGTGCGAATGAACGTTCATACCACCCGTGAGCAGAGGGTTCCCGAGCGCCTGATGCGTGTGCGCGAGGTAATGGCCAGGGAGGGGGTCGATGCCCTGCTGGTGCCCTCAGCCGACCCTCATCTTTCTGAGTACCTGCCGGGCTATTGGCAGGGGCGGCGGTGGCTGTCGGGCTTCGATGGTTCGGTGGGTACGTTGGTGGTCACTGCAAATTTTGCAGGGGTGTGGGCCGATAGCCGTTACTGGGAGCAAGCTATCAAGGAGTTGGCGGGTAGCGGCATCGAACTCATGAAGCTGCAGCCGGGTAAGCCGGGTGCGCTGGAATGGCTGGGCGACAATGTCCCGGCCAAAGGAACAGTGGCCGTGGATGGGGCGGTCATGGCGCTGGCGTCTGCGCGCCAGCTCGAGGAGCGCCTCAGGGGGCGCGGCATTCGCTTGGTAACCAGCCAGGATTTGCTTGCCGAGGTTTGGGAAGAGCGCCCTGCGCTGCCGAGTAACCCTGTGTATCAGCACCTGCCGCCTCACGCCACAGTCAGTCGGTCGGAAAAGCTTGCCCAGTTGCGCCGCACCATGGAAGAGAAGGGCGCAGACTGGCACTTCATTGCGACCCTGGATGACATCGCCTGGCTGTTCAATTTGCGCGGTAGTGATGTCTCCTACAACCCGGTATTCGTTTCCTTTGCGTTGATCAGCCAGCGGCGCGCCGCTTTATTCGTTGGCGCTGGAAAGCTTGACGCGCATTTGCGCCATGTACTGGAAGCCGATGGTATCGAGGTGCGTGATTATTCGGAGATCGGCGAAGCGCTGTCACAGGTACCTGCCGGCGGCCGGCTTTTGGTCGATCCTGCGCGCGTGACCTGTGGCCTGCTCAAGAACCTAGGCCCCCAGGTTTCGCTGATTGAAGGGCCGAACCCGACCACATTGAGCAAATCACGCAAGGGTGAAGATGAGCTGGTCCATATACGCCACACCATGGAGCAGGATGGCGCAGCTCTGTGTGAGTTCTTCGCCTGGTTTGAGGCGAGTCAAGGTAAGGAACCCATCACGGAACTGACCATCGATGAACAACTGAGTGCTGCGCGTGCACGGCGCCCCGGCTTCGTCTCGCTGAGTTTCTCGACCATTGCAGCTTTCAATGCCAATGGTGCAATGCCCCATTACCGTGCCACCGAGCAATCTCACGCGGTCATTGAAGGCAATGGCTTGCTGCTTATCGACTCGGGAGGGCAGTATCTGGGCGGAACCACCGACATCACGCGGATGGTTCCGGTGGGCACTCCGACGTTTGAGCAGAAGCAGGATTGCACTCGGGTGCTCAAGGGTATGATCGCTCTGTCACGCGCCACATTCCCGCGCGGTATTCTTTCGCCCTTGCTCGATGCTATCGCGAGGGCGCCGATTTGGGCGGATCAGGTCGACTATGGCCATGGTACCGGGCACGGTGTCGGCTATTTCATGAATGTGCATGAAGGGCCGCAGGTCATTGCCTATCAGGCTGCTACCGCGCCGCAGACCGCTATGCAGGAAGGGATGATCAGTTCCATCGAGCCAGGGACCTATCGCCCTGGCGCTTGGGGGGTGCGCATCGAGAACCTGGTGGTCAACCGGGCATCGGGCAAAAGTGAGTTCGGTGATTTCCTCGATTTCGAGACCCTGACGTTATGCCCTATCGATGCACGCTGCCTGCTCACCGAGTGCCTCACCAAGGATGAACTGGCGTGGCTCAACGGCTACCACGCGACGGTTCGCGAGCGCCTTGCTCCCCTGCTGTCAGGCGACGCATTGGCTTGGCTTGAAGCTCGCACAGCAGCATTGTGAGCAGTCGGGGTGGGCAGTAGATAAAAGAAGGGCAGCTCACGAGCTGCCCTTTCTGTTTACTTGCAGATGACGATCATGCTGCGGCTGGTATACCCGGCTGGGTTGATGCCGAAGAGGTAATCACCCGGCTCTTCGTCGGTGTCTCCCGAACGGGCGATGACCTTGTAACCGCGTGTGCTGCAGGCCGTGGCGGCCTTGCTGTAGCACTTGTCCCAGGATGAGGAGAGGCCGGAGCAGTTGATGTGCAGGCCCTTCTTCCCTTTTTTGACCTCAGTCTTGGCCGTTGCGGCACATCCGGCAATGGCCAAGACGGCCAGGATGAGCAAAATACGTTTCATTCCTGTCCTTAAATGCAGGGTTGATCAGTTGTCTGACCCTGTCGTTATCGCTTCGGTTCTTCCTGAATAGCCTTTGACATCCGTGTGCATGCAAGTAGATAGCGTAAAGATTATGGTTTTGTGACAGCTTAATCAGCAGGACTGCGCGCTACAATGGCCAATTCCGGGTCAAATGAAAATATTTCTCAAATCAGTCGGCTGCAACAGGGGGCTTCGCGTCGCGGCGCATGGACAGCGTGGCACCCACTGATGCGGCAATGATGGCGAGAATGGCCAGCCACTGGGTTACGCTCAGCAACTCGCCCAGGAACAATAAACCGGAAAGGGCACCAATGGCCGGTTCTATGCTCATCAGAGTGCCGAATGTGCGGGCTGGCATGCGGGTCAGGGCGACCATTTCCAGGCTATAGGGCAGGGCGGTCGAGAGTATTGCGACCCCTAGGGCCAGTGGTATGAGCGCAGGTGTCAACAGTGCGGTGCCGGCATGAACGATACCGATCGGCGCAACAAATATCGCCGCGACCACTACACCCAGTGCTGCGCTCTGAATCCCGTGTTCTGCTCCGGCGCGTTGGCCAAAGAGGATATAAAGGGCCCAGCACACGCCGGCACCCAGTGCATAGGCGGCTCCCGTGAGGTCGAGGGGCTGGCCGCCATGGCCGACCGGGATCAGCAGCAGCAGGCCGCTGACTGCCAGTGCAATCCACAGGAAGTCAATGGCGCGCCGCGACGCGAAAAGCGCTACGGCCAATGGGCCGGTGAACTCGAGGGCTACGGCGATGCCCAGTGGTGTTGTCTGCAGTGCCATATAAAAGAGGAAATTCATCCCGCCCAGGGCCATGCCGTAGATGATCACATTGCGCAGCGTCTTGGTGGTCATCCGTACGCGCCAGGGGCGCAGAATTAGAAGCATGATGATGCTGGCGAAGATCAGGCGCAGGGTTGTGGTGCCTTGTGCGCCGATGATCGGGAACATGCTTTTGGCCAGGGAGGCACCGGACTGTATCGATGCCATGGCGATAAGCAGCAGGCCTATAGGAAACAGCATGGTGGCCAAGCTGCGGGGCTGGGTGTTCATTTGTGCGCGGCAATCCTTTTAATGATGGGTGTGGGTGTGCAATATAGTGCGCAATTGCAAGGGTGAGGTGCAAGGTGCCCGCCAAAACACCTTCTTGCATGTATGTTCAGTGATTTGAAATAAAGCCTTGACGCCCTCTTGAATTCCCTTATAATTCGCCCCACTTCCAGCGTAGTCGGAACGAGAAACTCCCTTAAATTCAAAGAGTTGCTTAATCCAGGTAGTGCTGGTGGTGCTTCGATCGCCTGATCGATAGCGGTTGAAATGGTGGTTGACAGCGCTTCTAAACGCTGTATGATTCGCCTCCCGCTACGAGAGATCGAAGCGAGTTAAGTGTCTGAAGTTAAACGAGTTTCTCGCAAAAAACTTCAAAATAAACGCTTGACAGGCTCTGAGGAAAGCGTAGAATGCGCGCCTCGGTTGAGACGAAAAGCTCTTAACCAAACGCTCTTTAACAAATCGAATCAAGCAATTCGTGTGGGTGCTTGTGAGTATGGACTGATAGTCAGAAAGATTATCAGCATCACAAGTGACCATGCGAGAAATCACATAGTCATTTGAGATTGCTGAGC
>NZ_RHQR01000024.1:0-79775 GCF_003936645.1 Pseudomonas sp. p106 | reverse complement strand
TGGATATCCTGGAAGAAGCCGGTCTTGAACAGCGAACGGGTCGACTCCACCAGGCGCCGGTCATCGGCCTGATCGCCCACGTTCAGGGGCAAGGCACCGAAAACGCTGCCGGCGGATACCCGCTGCAGGCCGTTGACCCTGATGTCGGCGATCCTGAACGGCGCCGCCTGGGCCACGCAGGCTTGTAGCAGCAGGATGGAGAGCAACAGACGCGGGTAGTTCATCGGGGGTTCCAGGCGGGCGTAAGGGTGGCTGAGCAGGCTCGGCGAAGGCGCGCGGCGGCTGCCAGGCAAGCGGGCGATGAGGATAAGGGCGGGCTGTGTTTGGCGCGGTTAACCCAGGGTAAAGATGTGTAAAGTTCGCCCAGCTTGCGGTGACAGCCTGGCGCGGCAGGGCGATCATGAGCGCTTTGTAACCCCTGCCTAAGCGTACCCACCATGATTCCTGTGCTGTTGGTCGATGACGACCGCGAACTCACCGAAATGCTTGCCCTTTACCTGGCCCGCGAAGGTTTCCAGGCGACCGCCGTGGCTAGCGGCGAAGAGGGCGAGACCAAAGCCTTGAGTGGGGCTTTTCGCATCGTGGTGCTGGATGTGATGCTGCCGGGCATCTCAGGGATCGAAGTGTTGCGGCGCATTCGTGCGCGTAGCCAGGTTCCGGTGCTGTTGCTCACCGCCCGTGGTGACAACATCGACCGCATTGCCGGCCTGGAGCTGGGTGCCGATGACTATGTGCCCAAGCCCAGCTCCCCGGGCGAACTGGTGGCGCGCTTGCGCGCGATCCTGCGCCGGGTGCAACCGCACGCGTTGGCTGAAAGCCAGGCTGGCGAAGCCATCGGCAGTGGGGCGCTGACGTTGTGGCCAGGGCGCCGCAAGGCCCAGTGGGCCGCTGCTCCTCTGGAACTGACCGGGACTGAATTCAGCCTGCTCGAAGCGTTGGCTCGCCAGGCGGGCCAACTGGTGAGCAAGCAAGACCTGTCGCTCAACGCCCTGGGCCGCCCGCTGACCCGTTACGATCGACGCATCGATGTGCACATCAGCAGCATCCGTCAGAAGCTCGGCCCACGCGCCGACGGCAGCAGCTGGATCCAGAGCGTACGGGGCATGGGCTACATGCTGATCGTCGAATGATGCGTCGGCGCCTGTTCTGGAAGCTGTTTCTGGCCTTCTGGCTGGCCAATAGCCTGACGTTCCTGGTGGGCGCGGGGGCCTTCATGCTCGACGACCTGCGTGGCGACACCCCGGCGCTGCGTTCGCTGCTGGTTACCGAGCTGAACATGTTGCACCGCTACGGCGAGCAGGCCGGCCGCCAGCTGTTGCAGGTTTCGCCCCAGCCAGAAGGTGTGCAGGTGGGGCTGTATGACGGCACCGGCCACTTGCTGGCCGGCAGGGCTGTGGCCATGCCTCGTTTCGAGCGGGCGCTGCTCGACCAGGGTGGCCAGGCCCTGGTGCTGCGCGCTTCGGTGGCAACCTCCCTTGACGAGGCGCCGCGCCCCCGCGGCATGGGCCCGCTCCTCACCGGTACGTTGATGAGCGCGTTGTTTGCCTTGCTGTGTAGCCTGTACCTGACCAGGCCCTTGACCTGGCTGCGCGAGGCCATGGGGCAGGTCGCCCAGGGCCGGTTCGAAGTGCGCGTCAAGCCACGCCTGGGCAAGCGCCGCGACGAGATCGTCGACCTTGCCGAAGACTGCGACCGCATGGCCAGCCAGCTCAAGGCGCTGGTCGAGGCCCAGCAGCAACTGCTGCATGATATTTCTCACGAGCTGCGCTCGCCTTTGACCCGTATGCACGCGGCCATCGGTTTGATACGCCAGCAGCCGGACCGCGGTGAAATGCTTGAACGCATCGAGCGCGAATCACGGCGCATGGATGACCTGATCGAGCAACTGCTGACCCTGGCGCGTGCCCAGTCACAGCCGTGCGATGGCAATTGCGAAGCGCTGGATGTGGTCGAGTTGCTGGCGCAGATAGTCGAAGATGCCCGTTTCGAGGCCGGCATGAAGCAATGCCAGGTTTCGCTGAGCGCGGACGACGCATTTTTTACCCGCGGGCATGAGGAGCTGCTGTATCGCGCCTTTGAGAACGTGGTGCGCAATGCCGTGCGTTACACCGCTGCGGGTACCGAAGTACGGGTGCTGGCGCTGCTGGCCGACGACGGTGAACAGCTGGAAGTGACCATCATCGACCAAGGGCCAGGTGTGGACCCGGCGCGCCTGCAGAGCATTTTCGAGCCGTTCGACCGGGGTATGGACAGCGGCAGCGATGGCTTCGGCCTGGGTTTGGCCATCGCCCGCCGGGCAATCGCGCTGCATCAGGGCACGATCACCGCCCAGGCGGGAGAGGGAGGGGGATTGCGGGTGAACATCCAATTGCCGCAGCGGGTATGAGCAAACCCTCACCCGCCGCCTCAATCGCAGCCGACTAGCGCCCGAGCATCACCGTCTTCAGCCTTGCCTGCGCCTGCTGCACGGTCTTGGCCTGGTTGTTCAGGTCCGCCAGCAAGGCATTCAACTCAGCCTGAACGGTCGGGTCGGACACCTTCACGATGGCCCCGTTGATTTCTATCTTTTCCTTGTGCGCATCCACGTAGTCGGCCACCTTCAGGCTGCTGTCCAGGGTGCCGTTGATTTGCGGCAGCACGTCCAGGAAGGTGTCGGCAGGGACGCTGACGGTGCGCTCAAAGGCCTTGTCGTAAACCACCTTGAGGTCTTGCGGCTGCTTGAGCTGGGCATGGGCGGTGTCCGCCTTGGCCTTTTGCTCCTGCAACTGCTTGCCCATGTCGTTCAGGCCGGTCTGCACCGCTTTTATGTCGTCACGGCGGGCAGTGACATCATTGAGCGAGCGAACCGCGCCTTTTTGCAGCAGGTTACCCAGAGGCTGCACGGCGGCATCCATCGCGCCGTTGAACTGGGTGATGACTGCATAGTGATCGCTGTAGGGGCCAAAAGCCTCGGTTTCGTCTGCGCTCAGCTTGGGCACATGCACCCCTGGCTTGTCGACGATACGGGTCTGCAGGAATTCGCTGAAGGCGGCACGTTGCTTGGGTTCGCTGTCGCCGCAGGCGGCGAGTACCAGGGGCAGGGCGAGGGCGAGCAGCCAGCGGGGCTGGAATGAGACGTTCATGTCGGTGAATCTCCTGAGTGCATGGGTAGGCCTGCGCACCGTCACGCGCTGCGCGGCGGTGCAAGGTTAGCGTTTTCCAGGCTGCCGATCCAATCTGGCAGTGAAGGTAAATCCAGACCCGCCGGCTTCACATGCTGGGCAACTCGAACCCGGGGATCTGCCGCCCCAGCTTGAGCGCCTGGCCATGCAGCACGCGCATCAGGTGCAGCGCCGCCTGCGACGGCGGTTCAAAGCGCGAATGGACGAAGCTGATATCGAAGTGAATTTCGTCAGCCAAGCGCACTACGGCCAGGCCGCTGTCCTGTGCCACGAACTCATCGATCAAGGTGATACCCATGCCTTGCTTGACCAGTGCCACGGCTTCGTTGGCATTGGTGAACGACAACAGCGAGTCCAGGTGAAGGCCGCGGCGCGCTATCTCCTCGGCCAGCAGCTTGCCGAACGGCATATCCGGACGGAACAGTAACAGCGGGTGGCCTTCCAGCTGCTGCAGGGTCAGTGAGGGCTGCTGTGCCAGGGGGTAATCGACGGGCATTGCAACGACCATGCGCCCACGCATGAAGGCCTGGGAATGCAAATGATCGTGCACCACCGGCAGGGCGGCGATCGACAGGTCGACCTTTTTTGACAGGATCTGGTTGGGCATCTCGCCCATCAGCGAGGTCTGCCATTCGATCTGCAGTGCGGGCGCCTCACGCTTGAGCTGGGCCAGGGCGATCGGGATCACCACCGTCGACAACGAGGCGCTGCAGGAAATCCGCAGCTTGCGGTGGGTGCCGGTGGCCAGCCCCACTGCGCACTCATTGACCTGCAACGCCGCCTGATACACCCGTTCGACCTCACGGAACAGGATCTGCGCCTCGGCGGTGGGTACCAGGCGGTTGTTGATGCGCTCGAACAGGCGGTAGGCCAGCCGCCCCTCGATGTAGCCGATGAGCTTGCTCACCGCCGGCTGCGAGACGTAGAGCATCTTCGCGGCGGCGCTGATCGAGCCGGTCAGCATCACCGCCCTGAACACCTCCATGTGCCGCAGTTTGAACACCAGTGCACTGGCGTCGCTGCCTTCTTTGCCGGGAAACATGAGTATTACCTTAGGTTATGGTCTTCGCCATCTGTGTATGAGCGCTATCGCTACGCCCGCAGTATCGTGAACCCAGGCAAATCGCCCCTGGTGGCGAACAATAACAAGATCTGCAGGCAAGCGCAGTGGCGCTTGAAGGAACCGCTTTTGAACATCTTTGATGAACCGAAGATCGATTGCCATAACCATTTGTTTGACCCTGCACGCTTCGCTTACCACCCCGATGCGCCGTACGCACCGTCCGGTCAGGAGGTCGCGCCGCTGGAGCAGTTCAACCAGGTGATGGATGCCTATGGCGTGCGTCATGCCTTGTTGGTGGGGCCCAACAGTGGCTACCACACTGACAACCGCTGCCTGCTGCATGCCTTGGCCAGCGGTCAGGGGCGTTTCAAGGGCATAGCGGTAGTCGATCGTCACATCAGCCTCGAGCAACTGGCCGCGCTGCGTGAGCAGGGCGTGGTCGGTGTGGCCTTCAACCCGGCGATGTATGGCGTTGCGAGCCTGCATGACGTCGGGCCGTTGTTCGGCAAGCTTGCCGAACTTGGCCTGTTCGCCCAGATCCAGGTGTGCGAAGACCAGCTCGTCGAACTGCTCGGCCTGATCGAGCGCAGTGCGGTGCGGGTATTGATCGACCACTGCGGACGCCCGGATGCGGCGGCCGGTACCCAACAGGCCGGCTTTCAGGCATTGCTCAGGCTGGCCCGGCATGGGCGGGCCTGCGTGAAGCTCTCGGGCATGCAGAAATTCGCCGCTACTGCTGCCCTGCATGCGCAGAGCAGCGCCTTTGTGCACGAGTTGATCAACGCTTTTGGTCCGCAAGCCTGTGTATGGGGTTCGGACTGGCCGTTCATCCGCCAGCAAACCCGGGTGGACTACGGCCCCTTGCTGAAGTTGGCCGAGCGCCTGATGCCAGACCCGCACCTGCGGCGAACCATCATGTGGGATACCCCCAGGCGCCTGTTCGGGTTTGCCTGACGCCTGCGCATTCGCCATTCCAATAACAAGAGAGCAATTGTCATGAATGCTGATCAGCCTAGCGGCGCCGGGGTGTTCGACACGCCTGCGCGCCAGCAGCAACGTACCCGTACCCGTTTCATGATCCTGGCGCTGATCTCTGGCGGCACCATGATCAACTACCTGGACCGCAGCGTCATGGGCATCGCCGCGCCAAGCATCAGCGCCGATCTGGGGCTGAATGCGGCGATGATGGGGGTGATTTTCTCCGCGTTCTCATGGACCTACGCCGCGGCGCAGATCCCCGGCGGCATACTGATCGACCGGCTGGGCACCAAGCTCACTTACTGGTTGGCACTGACGTTGTGGTCGCTGTTCACCGGCCTGCAGGGCTTGGCCCAGGGGTTTCTGTCCTTGCTGGGCATGCGCTTTCTGGTCGGTGTGACAGAAGCGCCGTGTTTCCCCACCAACAGCCGCGTGGTGGCGACCTGGTTCCCGCAAAGCGAGCGGGCCAGGGCGACCGGTATCTACACGTTTGCCGAGTACACCGGCCTTGCGTTCCTGACACCGTTGCTGTTTTGGGTCTTGCACGCCTATGGCTGGCGCTTTCTACTGATGGCGGTCGGGTTGCTGGGCGTGCTCTACGGCGTGGTCTGGTGGCGCAAATACCATGAGCCACACCAGTCGACCACCGCCAACCAGGCGGAGCTGGACCATATCGCTGCCGGCGGTGGCGTGGTCGATGGTGGCCAGAAAGCCACGGTGTTCCAGTGGTCACAGATCCCGGCGCTGCTCAAGCACCGCAACATGCTCGGTATCTGCCTGGGGCAGTTCGCCTGCAACTCGACCAACGTGTTCTTCCTCACCTGGTTCCCGACCTACCTGGTCACCGAGCGGCATATGCCGTGGCTCAAGGTCGGCTGGGTGGCGGTGCTGCCGTTCATCGCCGCTTCGTTGGGCACGCTGGTCGGAGGCTGGCTCTCCGATGCCTTGCTGCGCCGCGGCTACTCGCTGAATGTGGCGCGCAAGCTGCCGGTGATCGCCGGCCTGCTGACCGCGTCGGTCATTGTCCTGGCCAACTATGTCGAGTCGGACGTGCTGGTCATCGCCATCCTCTGTATTGCCTATTTCGCCCAGGGTATGTCGGCCCTGGCCTGGATGATCGTTTCCGACATCGCGCCCAAAGGCTTGCTGGGCCTCAGTGGCGGGCTGTTCAACCTGTTCGCCAACGCCGCCGGCATCGTTACCCCGTTGACCATCGGCCTGATCGTGACGGCCACCGGGTCATTCGTCTGGGCCCTGGTGTTCGTGTCCTCGATCACCGCGCTGGGCGCGCTGTGTTACCTGTTCATGGTGCGCGACCTGCGTCGCCTGCCGGATATTCCCTGTGTTGAAAAAGGAGCTGAACAATGAGCCAACCCCTGCAAGGGCAAACTGCAATCGTTACTGGCGGCATGCGTGGCATCGGCCTGGCCATCGCCCAACGGCTGCACACCGCCGGTGCCCAGGTGGTGATCTGGGACCTCGCGGTGGATGGCTGGGACAGCGTCGACAACGGTTTCGAGCCAGTGCTGCGCCAGGTTGTGGATGTCGCTTCGCTGGCCTCGGTCGAGGCGGCATTCGCTGACGTACTGGCGCGTGTGGGGCAGGTCGACATCCTGGTCAACAACGCTGGCATCAATGGGCCGGTGGTACCGTCCTGGGAATACCCGCCAGAAGCCTGGGACAAGGTCATCGCCATCGACCTGAACGGCGTCTTCTACTGCTGTCGAACGGCCATCCCGCATATGCGCGAGCGCGGCTATGGGCGGATCGTCAACGTGGCGTCGATGGCGGGCAAGGATGGCGTGCAGTACATAAGCGGCTACTCGGCTGCCAAGGCCGGGGTCATCGCCTTCACCAAGGCCGCAGCCAAGGAACTGGCGCAGGATGGCGTGTCGCTCAACTGCATCGCCCCGGCGATGGTAGAAACCCCGTTGATGGCCGAGATGACTGCGGAGCATATCGCGGCCAGCAAAGCCAAGATCCCGATGGGGCGTTTCCTCAAGGCTGAGGAGATTGCCAACATGGTGGCCTGGATCGCCGGGCCGGAATGCAGCTTTACCACAGGCTTCGTATTCGACCTCAGTGGCGGGAGGGCGACTTATTGAAGCCGCTAGGGGTTGCCCACCTGACAGCGCTGGACCTTGCGCCTGAAGCGCTGGTGCGTGAAGCCGGCCGGGCCGGTTTCAGCACTGTTGGGTTGCGGCTGCACCCGGTGATGCCGGGTGCGCAAGCATATCCGCTTGCGGTTGGTGGCCAGGCGCTACGGGAGCTGAAGGCTGTGATGGCAGGTGAGGGTGTAGGCGTTGCCGACATAGAGTTCGTCTCGCTGACGCCGCAGGTGCAGGTTGGCGATTGTGCGATGTTGCTGGCGGCAGGCGCTGAACTGGGTGCCACCAGCCTCACGGTATCCGGGGATGATGAAGACGGTGTGCGGCTTGCGCACAACTTCGCGGCGCTGTGTGAAATGGCCAAGGAGTATGGTTTGCGTGTAGACCTGGAGTTCATGCGCTGGAGACCGGTGGCGACCTTGCAGCAGGCGCTGGCTGTGTTGAACATGGCTGGGCAGGACAACAGCGCGGTACTGGTGGATGCGCTGCATCTGTTCCGTTCGGGCGGGGATGTAGCGGCACTTGCCGAAGTCGACCCGCGCTACCTGCGAGCGGTGCAACTGTGCGATGCGCCGCTCACTGCGCCGGCTGAGGCATTGATTATCCAGGAGGCGCGTGAAGGGCGGTTATTGCCGGGGCAGGGGCAGTTGCCACTGGCAGCGTTGATGGGGGCGTTGCCGACGGATGTGCAGGTGAGTGTGGAAACGCCGTCGGTAACGCTTCGCGGTGAAAACCGGTTGAAACACGTGCGTGAAGCGACGCACGGTTGGTTAGGCAATGTTCGTCTGCCAACCAACCGGCAGCCCCAGATCAAGGATTGACCTGATATCCCCGCCCTTGCAGGCAACCGCTGTAGGCGCTGGCTTGCGCCGAACTTTGTGCCTGATCCTCGGTGCGCCGGTCCTCGCGGCGATCCTGGCGTTGCCGGGAACCACCGACGACCGCTCCGGCAGCGGCCACTTCCCCAGCACGGTTCTGCCGATACTCTTCTTTGGCGTCGTCGCCGGCCCGGTCAGACAACCCTTCATGCTGGTTGCTGCGTACCTGCGCGCCAGCGGCACCGGCTGCAGCACCCACAGCCGCGCCTTTGACCCGGCCACCGACATTAGGGCTGGAGGTGGTTGCGGCGTTGTTCGCGGCGTTGGCTGCCACGGTATTGCATTCATTGATATCCAGCTGCATCTGCTGGCTGCTCTGACCTTTTAATGGGGTTACCGACTGGGCCTGCAGTGCCGGGGCTACGCAAAGCAGCACCAGCAGGAAACTCCCTGTGAACGGACGCATGACACACCTCCACTGAATGGGAATTGCATCTGACAGCATAGCTGCCGGTTGCGGCCCTCGACCAAGTCGACGACGAGCCGAGTATCAACCTCAGGTACTCGAGCGGGCGTTTTCCGGTGGACGTGCGTGACGTGGGTATCTACCTGGCGGTGAAAGGGGCCTGGTAGTCGCCCCTGATGGCTACAGCCAACCGGACGGCGCACACCGCTAGGGCGATGGGCCCCACCTATGGTATACAACCCTCATTACCACACCACCATCACCTGGCGCCTGGAAGCGTTCTGGGTTGGTCGGTGACTTTCCTGCAACTGCTCCTTTTATAGAGAAACGGAGATTCGAAGATGACCGCCACCGACCGTCTGAGCCTGCTTCAGTATGAGCACCTGGGCCTGGACGATGTTGCCGCCGCTGAATTCAAGGTCGCTCTGGGTGAACTGCGCAAGTTGGCACTGGGTGACCGTTACGAACACCACGCCGCGCTGCATCTGGGCGATATCGCCGAAGCGGAAAACCGTCAGCAACTGGATCAGACCAAAAACTGGGGCATAGGCTTTCTACAGGGGCTGAGCTGCGCGCAAACGCTCACCGAAGAGCAAGTCAAGGCACTGCGCGGCGTGTTCCAGGCGGCCGCCAAGCGGTCTTTGGCGCGCATGCCCGGATAAATTTCTGGCAGCCAGCGGATTCTCGTCCAGACTCTGTAGAGCATGCGGGCAGCAGTACAGCAGACGTGCACAGGATGTGGCAGCCTTTCGCGACCACGGCTGGCCGCCTAAGGCCGCATGCACCGAGGGTTGTAGATGGTCGAGCGGTGGTCCGGCCGGTCTTTGCTGCTTTCGTTTTCCCTGATTCTGTTGCCTCAGGCCTGGGCAGCGGAGGATGTGTGTCGGCAACTGACGGCCACCGGCAATCCGGAATATCCCCCTTACTTGTGGCGCGACCCGAACGACCCCCAGCGGCTGATCGGTGCCAACGCCGACCTGCTTGACTACCTGGGCCAGGCGCTCGGTGTGAAAATGCAGGTGGTCTACGGCGGGCCATGGTCGCGGGCTCAGGAACAGGTGCGCAAAGGCCGTATCGACTTGATGGCCGGTTACTTCCTGACCCAGGCGCGTCAGCAGGAGGCGGACTTCATCAGCCCGCCGTTCTTGCATACGCCAAGTGTTGTCTGGGTGCGCCAGGACGCTGCCTTTGCTTACCGTGGCTGGTCAGACCTGAAGGGGCGCAAGGGCGGCACCCTGGTCAGCAATAGCCACGGCCAAGAGTTCGACGATTACGCCAGGGCCAACCTCACGCTCGAAGCGGTTCCCGGTGCCAGGCAGGCGTTCGAGAAGCTGCTGCACAAGCGCAACGACTACCTGATCTATGAGCAGTACCCCGGCATGGCGCTGGCGCGCACGCTGGGTATGGACAAGCAATTGAAGGTGCTCGATCCGCCGGTGTCCAGTGAAGGCCTGTACCTGGCGCTGTCCCATGCATCGCCGTGCAACCAGCCCAGGCTGCGTGAGCAACTGGCGCAAAAAATGAAGGAAATCGTCTCTGGCCCGCTGCCTGGGCAGCTGCTGGCGAAGAACCTGGAGCGCTGGAAGCAGGAGCAAGCGGGCGGGCAGCATTGAGGCACGGTGTGCTGGCATTGGCGCACGTTCACCTCATGCACTGGCTTCCCGAGCCCGCTTGGCCTTGGTCACATCGACCGTGCTGGGCAAGGCAACGCCGTTCTTGATGGCAAGAACCTGCGCCATGACGCTGACCGCGATCTCTGCAGGGGTCTTGCTGCCGATATAGAGACCGATGGGGCCATGCAGGCGTTCGAGTGAGGCTTGCGTCTCACCGAAGTGCTCGATCAGCCGTTCGCGGCGCAGCTGGCTGTTACGCCGGGAACCGATCGCACCGATGTAGAAGGCTGTGCTGTGCAAGGCTTCGAGCAGGGCCAGGTCGTCCAGCTTGGGGTCATGGCTCAGGCCAATGATGCAACTGCGCAGGTCGGGGGCAAAGGCCCTGACCACATCGTCCGGCATGCCGACTATCTTCTCCACGCCCGCGACATTCCAGCCATCCATGTATTCGCGGCGAGGGTCGCAAACGGCCACCTTGAAGCCGTTGAACAGCGCCATGGTCGCCAGGTACTCGGCCAGTACCCCGGCACCGATCAGCAGCATGCGGTAGCCGGGGCCCAGGGTATTGACCATGCGTTGGCCATCGAAGCTGAACTGCTCGGGTGCGTGCGTGGCGGCCAGGCTTACGCCACCGGTGCCGAGGTCCAGCTCGCGACGGACCAGGTTGCCAGCGTCCAGCTGCGGCAGAAGCTGCTCAAGGCTGGGCAATGAAGGGCTGAACTCGAGTATCAGCTCCAGGGTCCCGCCGCAGGGCAGGCCAAAGCGATGAGCCTCGTCGGCACTGACGCCATAACGCACCACGCGCGGCGGCCCTTCCGGCATGCCTTCGCCGTTGTAGGCAGTGGTGTAGCGGTGCACCAGGTCATCCTCGATGCAGCCACCGGAGACGCTGCCAATGACCCTGCCATCGCCACGCAGGGCCATCATCGAGCCCACCGGCCTGGGCGACGAACCCCAGGTGCGGGCTACGGTCGCCAGCAGCACCCGCTCGCCGGCCTGGAGCCAGTCACGGGTGGTGCGCAGGACCAACAGGTCGATGCTTTCCATTGACAGTGTTTCCTCAGCGCATGTGCAAGATGATCGGGCTGCTGCTGGCCGGGTCGGTATCCCCGCGCAGCTTGCTGACGGCCTGCGCGTCGACCGCACCGCCGTGGTTGCCCCAGGTACTGCGGACAAAGCTCAGCACCTGGGCGATCTCCTGGTCCGACAACTGCTCGCGGAACGCAGGCATGCGGTAGGCATCCGGCAGCCCGGCGGCGACGATCCGTTGCGAGCCATTGAGGGTGATGTTGATCGCCGAAGCATTCTCCTTGGCCAGCGCCGAGGTGGCCCCCGCCAGCGGCGGCATCCACTCTGCCTGGCCCTTGCCATCCAGGCCATGGCACGTAGCGCAGCGGGTCACGTAGGTGTGGGCGCCGGGGCTGTTCAGGCGTTCACCGGCAGACACGGCCTGATACTGCCACGGCGCGCCGTCACGTTGGGGGTCGCCCGGCAACGATTTGAGGTAGCGGGCGATCGCTGCCAGGTCGTCATCGCTCATGAACTGGGTGGAATTGTTGAACGCCTCGGTCATCGACCCATAGACCACCGCATGCTGGTTGCGCCCGTGCTTGAGGAACTGCACGATCTGGGCCTCGCTCCAGCGGCCCAGGCCGGTGTTGTGGTCGTCACGCAGGCTGGGTGCGTACCAGCCGTCGAGCAGCGCGCCGGCCAGAAACGGCTTGCCACCTTCATCCAGGGCTTTTTCGTTGAAGGCCAGGCCCCGTGGGGTATGGCAACTGCCACAGTGGCCGGGGCCCTGAACGATATAGGCGCCTCGGTTCCACACCGCGTCCTGCGCCGGTTTGGCCGCATAAGGTTCGTCTGCTGCGAACACGCCGTTCCACAGCGCGATCGGCCAGCGCATGTTCAGTGGCCAGGGAATGTCGCTGGGGATGTTCGCCTGTTGTGCAGGCTGTACGCCTTTCATGAAGAAGGCATACAACGCCCGCACATCGTCATCGCTGAGCTTGGCATATGAGGGGTAGGGCATGGCCGGGTACAGCCGTCTGCCCCCCGGTGCGACACCGTGGCGCACAGCGCGGTCGAAGTCGGCAAGGCTGTAATGGCCGATGCCGGTCGCGGGGTCGGGAGTTACATTGGTGGCGTGTATCGCCCCCAGCGGTGTGGCCATTTCCAGCCCACCGGCAAATGGCTTGCCGTCGGGCAGGCTGTGGCAGGCGACGCAGTCGCTGAGCCTGGCCACGTACTCACCACGGCTGACCAGCGCCGGGTCGAAGCTGGCGTTCTGTTCGGTGACGAAGGGCGAAGCGGGCTCACGGGTGACATACCAGGCCAGCAGGCCTGCAGCGACCAGGCACGGCAGCGCCAGCCAGCCTGCGGTTCTTGCGAATCGACTGTGGGTCATGGGGCGGTCCTTGTCCGGTCAGCTGAAGGTATGGCGGCTCATGGGCAGGCTGCGGATGCGCTGGCCTGTGAGTTGCGCCACCGCGTTGGCCACTGCTGGCGCCACCGCAGGCAACGGCGGCTCGCCAATGCCCCCCATCTTCGCGCCGCTTTCGACAATGCGCACATGCACTCGGGCCATGCGCGAGGCAGGCAGGATCGGATACAGGTCGTAGTTGCGCGCGCGCGGCTTGCCATCGATGTATACGGCTTCCTCAACCAGCGTCTGCGACAGGCCAAGGGCCACGGCGCCGTTGACCTGGGCTTCGATGATCGCTGGGTTGACGATGCTGCCGGGGTCGATCGCCTGCCAGATGTCGTGGACTTTCACTTGGCCATCTTCGATCGACACTTCGGCGATCACGGCGGCCTCCGAGCCGAACGGCGAAGCCATGGCCACACCACGCGCCCGCTTGCTGCCGTCTTCAGCGGTGAACGGCCCGCGCTTCCAGCCACCGGACAGTTCACCCACCGCTTGCAGCAGGTTGGTCAGGCGCGGGTTGTCGCGCAGCAGGTGCAGGCGCAACTCAAAGGGGTCTTTACCGCCTTTGTCAGCCAGCTCGTCCAGGAAGGACTCATAGAAGAAATCGTTCAGCGAGTTGCCCACCGAGCGCCAGTAACCCAGCATGGCCGGGCCCTTGACGTAGATCTGTGCGATGCGCTTGTTGGCGATGGCGTAGGATTTGCCCGACAGCCCTTCGAGCGCCGTCGGGTCGATTTTCTCGCCTTGCTTGCCCGCCAGGGCCTCGGTCGGCCCCTCTGTGGCACTCACCGCTTCGATGGCCACTGGCAGGCCATCGGCATCCAGCCCTGCGCGGAACTTGACCACTGCAACCGGCCGCAGCACATCGCGCAGGAATTCTTCCTCGCGGCTCCAGATCAGCTTGACCGGGCGGCCGACGGCCTTGGCCAGCAAGATGGCCTGTGGGTAAGGGTTGGCCGAGTCATACAGGAAGTGGCGACCGAAGAACCCGCCCAGAAGCGGCGAGTGCAGGGTGATCTGTGCAGGATCCAGGCCGGTGCGTTTGGCGATGTCGTCACGGAACATGTCCGGCGCCTGGTTGGGCAGCCAGACCTCCAGCGAACCGTCGGGGTTGAAGCGCGCCAGTGCCGACGGCGGCTCCAGCTGGGCATGGTTGAGATACTGGTTGTGGTAGGTGGCCTCGACCTTGGTCTTGGCATTGCCCAGTGCAGCGGCCACATCGCCTTCGCTTTCGTCGTCCTTGGCGGGGCCTGTCTGGGCGGCCAGGTGCTCGCGCCAGGCATCGCTGGAGAAGTCGGCGGGCATCGCGCGTACCTGGCTGTCGGCGCCCGGCTCCTGCCAGTCCACCTGCAGCGCCTCGACCGCACGCTTGGCGTGCCACCAGCGTTCGGCCACCACGGCAACGGCGCCTGGCAATTGATGCACCGAGTGCACGCCTTTCATGGCCTTGACCTGGTCTTCGTTGCGCAGGCTGCCCACGGTCATACCAAGGCGCGGGGCATGCTGCACAGCGGCGTGGAGCATGCCGTCGAGCGTGATGTCGATGGTGTAGAGCGCTTTGCCGGTGGATTTGTCGTAGGCATCGACACGGCGCACCGGCTTGCCGATCCAGCGGAACTGGCTGGGGTCGCGCAGCGTGATGCCTGCTGGGTCCGGTACCGGCAGGTCCATGGCCCGTTCAGCCAGCTCGCCATAGGCCAGCGAACGGCCCGAGGCGGCGTGCAGCACTTTGCCAGGTTCGGTGGACAGCTCGCTCACCGGTACGCCCCATTGCTCGGCGGCGGCTTGCAGCAGCATGGCCCGGGCGAGGGCGCCGAGGCGGCGCATGGTCGGGTAGCTCATGCGCACCGACATGCTGCCGCCGGTGATGCGCATGCCGTTTTCCATCACTACGTAGGCTTCGCCCGGCGGGGCGCTGTCGACCACGAACGTTGCAGGGTCCGCGTCCAGTTCTTCGCCGACGATCTGCGCCATGGCGGTGTAGGTGCCTTGGCCGCCTTCCATGAACGGGCAGAGCAGGCGTACCGTGCCGTCCTGGCGGATTTCCAGGAATGCAGGTACCTGGGTGCCGCGTTCCTGGGCAGCGGCCGTCGCCGCTTGGACCCGGCTGACGCCCAGCGGCAGGCCGAAGCCCAGGACCAGGGCGCCTACGGCGGTACCGGCGAGAAAGCGCCGACGCGACAGGTTGACCGTTTCGCCCGGGGGCAGGTCGAGCAGCGCTGCAGGGTTATCGACAGGCGTATTCATCAGGCCTTCTCCCCTTGGGCGAGTTCGTGCACGGCGGCATGGATGGCGTTATAAGTGCCACAGCGGCACAGGTTGACCATCGCCGCATCGATTTGCGCATCGCTCGGTTGCGGGGTGTGCTTGAGCAGCGCGGTAGCCGCCATCACCTGCCCGGACTGGCAGTAACCGCATTGGGCCACCTGATGCTCGACCCACGCGGCCACCACGCGCTTGCCCACCGCATCGGCCTCGATGGCTTCGATGGTGGTCACTTCACGCCCGACCACTCCGGCCACCGGCGTGACACAGGCGCGCACCACATTGCCGTCCACCAGCACCGAGCAGGCGCCGCACTGTGCCAGGCCACAGCCGTACTTGGTGCCGGTCAGGCCGAGGTCGTCGCGGATCACCCACAGCAACGGCGTGTCGGCGTCGGCCTCGACCTGGTAGGTCTTCTGGTTGATTCGAAGTTCCATGGCTCACCTGCTGATCATCGGTTGTGATTATGTTGCCGTGCAGGGAATACGTTGTTCCCCAATCCGCAAACGCTAGCACAGCGGGGTGAGCGGCGGCCTGCCGTGTACGGCAGGTTCAGAGAATCAGGCAAGCAATCCGGCGAAATGCGCAATCAAGTGCCGCAGCGGTGGGCGGCACAGACAAACAGGACTTCCAGCCGAAAAAACCGGATAATGCCGGCCAATTTCGTTTTGCACGCTTAAATCACGGTGTTCCCGCATGGAAATCAAGGTCAACTTTCTCGACAACCTTCGTCTTGAAGCCAAATTCGACGACTTCACGGTGATCGCCGACCAGCCGATCCGCTACAAAGGCGATGGCTCGGCCCCGGGGCCGTTCGACTATTTCCTTGCCTCATCGGCCCTGTGCGCCGCCTATTTCGTCAAGCTGTACTGCCAGACCCGGGATATCCCTACCGAAAACATCCGCCTGTCGCAGAACAACATCGTCGACCCCGAGAACCGCTACAACCAGATCTTCAAGATCCAGGTCGAGCTGCCGGAAGACATCTCTGAGAAGGACCGGCAGGGCATCCTGCGCTCCATCGACCGCTGCACGGTCAAGAAAGTGGTACAGACCGGCCCCGAGTTCATCATCGAGCAGGTGGACAACCTCGATGCCGACGCCCAGGGCCTGCTCATGCCGGTGGCCGACACCACCACCTACATCGCCGGCAAGGACCTGCCGCTGGAGCAGACCATCGCCAACATGTCGGGCCTGCTCGCCGGGCTGGGCATGAAGATCGAGATCGCCTCGTGGCGCAACATCGTGCCCAACGTCTGGTCGCTGCACGTGCGCGATGCGCAGTCGCCGATGTGCTTCACCAACGGCAAGGGCTCGACCAAAGAGGCCGCGCTGGCCTCGGCGCTGGGTGAATTCATCGAGCGTTTGAACTGCAACTTCTTCTACAACGACCAGTTCTGGGGCGAGGACATCGCCAACGCGCCGTTCGTGCACTACCCCAACGAGCAGTGGTTCAAGCCGGGCCCCAAGGACGCGCTGCCAGCCGAGATCCTCGACGAATACTGCCTGCAGATCTACAACCCGGACGGCGAGCTGCGTGGTTCGCACTTGTATGACACCAACTCGGGCAATACCGCGCGTGGCATCTGTTCGCTGCCGTTCGTGCGCCAGTCGGACGGGCAGGTGGTGTACTTCCCGTCCAACCTGATCGAAAACCTGTTCCTCAGCAACGGCATGAGCGCAGGCAATACCCTGGCCGAAGCGCAGGTGCAGTGCCTGTCGGAGATCTTCGAACGGGCCGTGAAGCGTGAAATCCTTGAGGGCGAGTTGTGCCTGCCGGATGTGCCGCAGGAGGTGCTGGCCAAGTACCCAGGCATCGTCGCAGGCATCCAGGGGCTGGAAGAGCAGGGCTTCCCGGTGCTGGTCAAGGACGCGTCGCTGGGCGGTGAATTCCCGGTCATGTGCGTGACCTTGATGAACCCGCGTACCGGCGGCGTGTTCGCCTCGTTCGGCGCGCACCCAAGCTTGGAGGTGGCGCTGGAACGCAGCCTTACCGAACTGCTGCAGGGCCGCAGTTTCGAGGGGCTCAACGACTTGCCGCAGCCGACCTTCGAAAGCCACGCGCTGACCGAGCCGAACAACTTCGTCGAGCACTTCATCGATTCCAGTGGTGTGGTGTCGTGGCGCTTCTTCAGCGCCAAGGCCGACTTCGAATTCGTCGAGTGGGACTTCTCCGGCCATGGCGAAGACTCCAACCTCCAGGAAGCCGCGACCCTGTTCGGCATCCTCGAGGGCATGGGCAAAGAGGTGTACATGGCTGTGTACGACAACCTCGGCGCCAACGCCTGCCGCATCCTGGTACCGGGTTACTCGGAGATCTACCCGGTCGAGGACCTGATTTGGGACAACACCAACCGTGCCCTGGGGTTCCGTGCCGACATCCTCAACCTGCACAGCCTGGACAACCGTGCATTGCGTGCGCTGCTCAAGCGCCTGGACAACTGTGAGGTGGACGACTACACCACCATCACCACGCTGATCGGTGTCGAGTTCGATGACAACACGGTGTGGGGCCAGTTGACCATCCTTGAGTTGAAACTGCTGATCTGCCTGGCGCTGAAGCGTTTCGAGGACGCCAAGGAGTTGGTCGAGGCGTTCCTGCAGTTCAACGACAACACTGTCGAGCGCGGTTTGTTCTACCAGGCCCTGAATGTGGTGTTGGAAGTGGTGTTGGATGATGAGCTTCAGATGGAGGACTACGAGGCCAATTTCCGCCGCATGTTCGGCAACCTGCGCATGGATGCAGTGCTGGGTTCGGTGGACGGTAGCGTGCGCTTCCATGGCCTGACCCCGACCAGCATGAAGCTGGAGGGGCTGGACCGCCACCTGCGCTTGATCGAGAGCTACAAGAAACTGCATGCCGCCCGGGCCAAGGCGGTGTGACAAGGCTCGAGCCGCTCGACCTGCCTCTTCCCGATTACCCCGCACCGGGCCTGATTGGCGAGGCCCTGTACCTGCGCTACGCGGCCTTAATGGCGCAAGCGGCTAATAGGTCCGCGCCGCTGGCCGATGACGCAGTGCGTCATGAAGGCCGGCGCCTGGCCAGCGATCTGCTGGGCCAGGCAATTACCTTGGGTAGCAGCAAAGCCCACGAAGGTTCGGATGAGGTGTATTGGCTGGTGCAGAGCGCTGCCATCACCTCTCTCTTCGCCGATGGTGCCCAGTCCGCCGAGTTTGCCGGCTACAGACAGCACGTGGCGTATTACCAGGCAGGCTGCCGTACGGCGGGACAGGTCAATGCTTTCGACCGCTACGTGGCCGCCAATGGCCAGCCTGCAGTCGAAGACGAGGTGCAGTCCCGCTCAGCGGATGACCACTACCGGGTAATGGTGAGGCCATGGGAGGCTGGAAATACGCATTGGGTCTATTCCCCGCGTGTTCTCGATACCCACCAAGGCACTTGCCTGCTGAGTTTCCAGGATGCCTGTTGGTCAGCGGACGTCAGCACCTGGCATAGCGGCTCGACCGTCGAACTGGCATTGCGCAAGTACCCAAGCCACCGCGCGCGCGCCGGCATACGCGTGATCATCGACTGTACAAAACGGTGTGCGCTGCTGGAGGCCGGCGGTGAAATCGAACTGGCGGATCTGGAAGCCGTGCTGGACGCCCGGCTTGAGGGGGCGGAACCGGGCAGCCGCTAGTTCTTGCACTTGGCCATGACCACCTGGCAGGTCCTGGGCGTTCCGCCGGACCGGCCGGCATAGCGGATGCAATTGTTCATCGACTTGTGGCGGGCCATGCTCAAGGTATCGCCCCACGCCAGGCCGCCTTCTCCCATAGTGGGCACGGCCTTGGCGAAACAGTTCGAGCCCAATGCCGCTGTCTGGTAGCGAGCCTGGCTGTGCTTGTTCGAACATCCGGCAGTCAGCGCCATGCTGAGGCCAAGCAGGGCATGTGCGGCCCACAACGCGTACGGTCGTGCTTTATCAGCGCTCATGCCATTTGCCTCTGGTGGAAAGGGGGTGAAGTCTTTCAGGATATTTCTATCAAGCCAAGCGGTGAACTAACCGGACGTCAAGGTGATCCTTTGCTAAGCGCACCCCGCGCACGCCTGACGGACCGGGCACTCGCGCCTGTCCGCCAGCCCCGGGTCACTGACTGAGTAAGGAGGCGCCGTGACCGCTACCGAGCAAACCCTCTACCGATGCACGCCCAGCCCGCTGCACGCAATCTTGCTGGCCGGCACGGTCCCGCTGTTTCTTGGCGCATTGCTGAGTGACATTGCCTATTTCAAGAGCTACCAGATCCAGTGGAGCAACTTCGCCTCCTGGTTGATTGCCGGCGGCCTGCTGTTCTGCGGGCTGACGTTGCTGTTCGCGCTGGCCAACCTGGTCCGCGCCGAGCGCAAGGGCGGGCGGCCGACGCTGTACTTTTTGCTGTTGCTGGTGACTTGGGTACTAGGGCTGGTCAATGCCTTCGAGCACGCCAAGGATGCCTGGGCAGTGATGCCAGCGGGCCTGGTGCTGTCTTTGATCGTGACCGTGCTGGCCTGCGTGGCGGCCTGGCTGGGTATGAGCAACCTGCGTTCGGGAGGTGCGGCATGAAACCTTTGCATGCATTGCCTGTATTGAGTGTAGCGCTGTTGTTGAGCGCCTGCGGTGGGGAAGGCGAGGCCACCCAGGCCCTGGGCCCCGACCCGAAATTGCCGGCCCCCGAGCGTGGTCTGTTGCCGAGCATGAAGATCGCCCAGCCCGCACACTGGGGCGAGCAGAAGCCGACCGTGCCTGAGGGTTACAGCATCACAGCCATTGCCACTGACCTGAAAATCCCGCGTCAGAGCCTGGTACTGCCCAACGGTGACATTCTGGTGGCCGAAGGCCGGGGCGGCAGTGCGGCCAAGCTCAAGCCCAAGGACGTCATCGCCAGCCAGATCAAGGCCAAGGGCAATACCCAGGTCAAGGGTGGCAACCGCCTGACACTGCTGCGAGACGCCGACGGCGATGGCACCTACGAGGTGCAGACGGTGTTTGCCGAAAACCTCAACGCGCCTTATGGCCTGGCCTTTGCCGATGGCAAGCTGTACGTGGCCAACCAGGACGCGCTGGTGCGTTTCGACTATCAGGAAGGCCAGACCCAGGCGGGCGGCCCGCCGACCAAAGTCACCGACCTGCCGGCCCAGATCAATCACCACTGGACCAAGGCGCTGACCATCAGCCCCGATGGACATTACCTGTATGTGGGTATCGGCTCGAACAGCAATATCACCGAGCGGGGCATGGAAGCCGAAGTCGATCGCGCCATGGTCTGGCAGGTCGACGCTGCCACCGGCGCGCACAAACCCTACGCCACCGGCTTGCGTAACCCGACGGCGCTGACCATCCAGCCTGGCAGCGGGCAGCTGTGGACCGTGGTCAACGAGCGCGATGAACTGGGCCCGGACCTGGTGCCGGACTACCTCACTTCGGTGCGCGAAGGTGGCTTCTATGGCTGGCCCTACAGCTACTGGGGGCAGCATGTCGATGAGCGGGTGAAACCGCAGAACCCGGACAAGGTGGCTGCCGCAATCAAGCCCGATTACAGCCTCGGTTCGCATGTGGCCGCGCTGGGCGTGGACTTTTCCATACCGGCCATGGGCGAGCGCTTTGCCGACGGCGTGTTCGTCGGCGAGCACGGCAGCTGGAACCGGCCAAACCCTGTGGGCTACAAGGTGATCTTCGTGCCGTTCAGCAACGGCAAGCCTGCCGGTGAACCGATCGACTTCGCCACCGGCTTCCGGGCCGAGGATGGCAAGACTCGCGGCCGGCCGGTCGGTGTGACGGTTGACCCTCGGGGGGCACTGATCATCGCCGATGATTTGGCCAATACCGTATGGCGGGTCACGCGCAATCGGTAAGTCCAGCTATGGTGTAGGAGCGGCGCGTGAAGCGTTCACGCGCCTGTCCGGTCTTGATCACAGGGAAGCAGGCCTATGAATGCTCTTTGTACACTCGCTCGCGCTGTTGCGCTTGCCACGCTCGTCGGTACCGCCAGTTACACGGTGCAGGCTGCCGATATACCCATTGCCAGTGAAGCACTGGAAAGTCATGTGACCACACAGGTCACCGCCATCGACCAGGCCAACCGGCAGGTCACGGTCAAAGGCCCTGACGACAAGGACGTGACGTTCCAGCTCACGGAAAAGGCCAAGGCGCTGCCCAACCTCAAAGTCGGTGACCAGGTCGATATCTACGTGACCCGTGCGGTGGCCTATGTACTCAACACAGAGGTGGGCGGGGCGCCCAAAGCCAGTGATGAGTCTGGAACCATCCGCGCCACCAAGGACAACCCCAACCCGGGCGGTGAGGCATTCCGCCAGGTGCGGGTAACGTCGCAGATCAAGAAGATCGACCTCAAGACCCATGAGGTGAGCCTGCTACCGCCGGAAGGCAAGTTGCAGGTGGTCAAGGTCGAGGACCCTGAACTGCAGGCCCGAATGAAAAACCTCAAGGTCGACCAGACGGTCGATGCGATCTACACCGAAGTACTGCGGATCGAGACATCCCGCTGACCTCTCGCCGGCCGTTTAGCGGGCGCCCCCGCGAAAAGGCCGGCGTCATCGATCGGTATCCATCATCCATGTGGCGAATAATCTGAGTGCAGGATTTCGATTTCCATAACGCCCGTCGATTTTCAGATGATGTACCGACCCTGTCTTCAGATGAGTGCATCCATGCCTAACAAGGCCCTGCTTATTGCGTTTCTTCCCTTGGTTTTGGCGCTGCTCGCCGGAGTCGTGCTGCCCTACCAGGCCGCCAGCAACGCGGCCGTCGGTCGTGCGCTCGGGCACTGGCTTTGGGGCGCGTTCACATCATTGACGGTCAGTTCCATTGTGGTCATCGCAGCCTTGCTGGTTTTACGGGTACCGCTGCCTGACCTGGGCAAAGCATTGCAAGGCCCATGGTGGCTGTGGATCGGCGGGGTGCTTGGCGCACTGTACGTCGCCGCTGCCGCCGCCTTGACCCCCAAGCTTGGCACCGCGGGCTTTCTGGTGCTGGTGGTGGCGGGGCAGATTCTGACGTCGGTGATTGTCGACCACTTCGGCCTGATGGGCGTTGCCAGCAAACCGGTGAGCCTGCCAAGGCTTGCGGGGGTGGTTCTGATACTCGTCGGGGTGTTCCTGGTGCAGAGCACCTGGGCCGCAAGCCCGGCGGCTGCCAAGACGGCCATCGTCAAACAGCCCGAAGGCTGATCAGCGACCGGGCTGGCAACAGGCCCAGACCGTCTCCCGCAGCCAGCGATGCCCTGGATCACTGTCTTTTCTGGTGTGCCATGCCTGCTGATAGGCCAGGTTCGGAATTGGCAAGGGCGGAGCGAACTGGCGCAGGCCCTTGTGTGGCCGCATCGGGCCCACCGCGCGCTTGGCCACGGTAAGGATCAGGTCGGTGCCGCCGAGCACTTCGACGGCGGCGCTCCAGTGCGGCAGCGCCAGGGCAATGCGCCGGCGCAGGCCCCGTTCACCCAGCGCGCGCTCGATCTCGTCATGGGCGTCCGGGCGCATGGCCATGAGCACGTGCGGCCGTGCCAACCAGTCATCCAGTGCAAGGCCACCTTTGGCCGGCAGCACCTGACGGTCGGCGATGCTGACGAAGCTGTCCTCGAACAGTGTCTGCGCGGTAATGCCCTGCGGCAGCTCGGGGAAGATGCCCAAGGCGAGGTCAAGTTCGCCATCGAGCAACTGCGCCATCATCGCCTCGCGGCTGGCCTGGCTGATGGCAAGGTCTACGCCTGGTGCTGCCTGGCGCAGGTGACGGACCAGTGGCGGCAGGATGATCCGCGAGGCGTAATCGGACAACGACAGGCGGAACCTGCGCTGAGCCAGAGCGGGTTCGAAGCGTGGTGTGGCCAGCAGGCTGTTGAGGCTGCCCAGCGCGTCCTGCAAGGGTTTGATGAGGGACTGGGCGCGTGCGGTCAGGGCCATGTGGCCGTTCTGGCGGATCAGCAGCGGGTCGTCGAAATGTGCGCGCAGTTGCGCCAAGGCATGGCTGACTGCCGGTTGGCTGCGGTGCAGGCGGATGGCAGCGCGGGTCACGTGTTTTTCGCTGAGCAGTGCATGCAGGGCCAGCAGCAGGTTGAGGTCGATCTTGCGCAGTTCATCCATGGTGCGAATGGCCAGGTTGGCTTTTGGGGGCTTCGTATCAGCCTAACAGATGTGCGCACTGCCGAGCGCGCAGCCCCCCTGCCACAGATGAAGGCCACCCAAAGCAGCATTGATCGAACCCCGGCGCTATAATCGCCCCCCGTTTTACAGTAATCCGAGCATTCCGATGGGTCTTTCCGCAACCGCAACACCCGAACCGCGCCGCCTGGGCGCCCCCTTGATTGCCTTGGCCCTGCTGCTGGCTGGTGCCTGGTTCCTCAACCTCAATGCCGGGTTCAAGCAGGTACTGCTGCTGATCGTCGGCGCCGCCCTGGGGCTGACGCTCTACCACGCAGCGTTCGGTTTCACCTCGGCCTGGCGCGTATTCATCAACGAACGACGAGGCGCCGGCCTGCGTGCGCAGATGGTCATGCTGACCCTGGCCGTGCTGCTGTTCTTCCCGGCGTTGTCGGCTGGCAGCCTGTTTGGCAACCCGGTGACCGGGCTGGTGGCGCCAGCCGGGGTTTCTGTGGTGTTTGGCGCGTTCATCTTCGGTATCGGCATGCAACTGGGCGGCGGTTGTGCCTCGGGCACGCTGTTCACCGTCGGCGGGGGCAACGCCAGAATGCTGGTGACGCTGCTGTTCTTCATCATCGGCTCGGTCACTGCCACGCACCATGCTGACTGGTGGTTCGCCTTGCCATCGTTGCCGGCCACCTCGATCGTCCAGGCCTGGGGGGTAGCGCCGGCGCTGCTGGCCAGCGTGGCGGTGTTCGCGATGATCGCCTGGGCCACGGTGGTACTGGAAAAGCGCCGCCACGGCGGCCTCGAAGCCCCTGTGAGCAGTGAGCACCAAGGCCTGCGACGCTTCCTGCGTGGCCCATGGCCGTTGCTGTGGGGCGCTATTGCCCTGGCCTTGCTGAACTACGCCACCCTGGCCCTGGCCGGGCGCCCGTGGGGCATTACCTCCGCTTTTGCCCTGTGGGGCGCCAAGACCCTCTCCAGCCTGGGTGTGGACGTCGGCAGCTGGGTGTTCTGGCAGTCGCCGGCCAACGCCAAGGCGCTGGCAGCCCCGTTGTGGCAAGACGTGACCACCGTCATGGACCTTGGCATCGTGCTGGGTGCGCTGCTGGCGGCTGGCCTGGCCGGGCGTTTTGCGCCGAGCCTGAACATCCCGTTGCGCTCGCTGATAGCCGCAGTGCTCGGTGGCCTGCTGCTGGGCTACGGTTCGCGCCTGGCTTATGGTTGCAACATTGGCGCTTACTTCAGCGGCATCGCTTCGGGTAGCGTGCATGGCTGGCTGTGGCTGATTGCGGCCTACACCGGGAACATGATCGGCGTGCGTCTGCGCCCATTGTTCTTTGCCGGTGAGCGCCGGCCAGCGGCACTGACGGGCTGCTGATAACACTTTGCTTCATCGGGTGCAGGAATCATCTGCACCCAACCTGATTGTTCGATTCCTGCCGACTAATTAGCCTGAGTCGGTCTTTCACTCCCTCAAGGAATCGAACATGGCGACCCGAATTGTGTTGAGCGCTACCGGCGCTACCGACGTCATGCGCCTGCAACCCCTGCAAATCCAACGACCAGGGCCTGGCGAGGTCTGGCTGGAGCAAGCCGCCATAGGCGTCAATCCGCTGGATGTGCTGCAGCGTCAAGGCGGTGCACCGCTGCTACTGCCATCGGGGCTAGGCCTGGAGGGTGCCGGGCGCGTCGTCGCGATGGGTGAGGGTGTACACAATGTTAAGGTCGGCGACCGTGTCGGTTATGCCACAGGCCCCGTGGGCGGCTATGCGAGCGGCCGGTTGTATCCTGCCGAGCGTCTGGTGCATCTGCCGGACGAGGTAAGCTATGAAGCTGCCGCTGCCATCCTGTTCAAGGGGATCACTGCACAATACCTGCTCAAGACGACTTACCCGGTCGGGCCCGGCACCCAGATACTGCTTTATGGCGCCGCCGGCGCGCTCGGCCAGCTAATGGTACCGTGGGCGCGGCACCTGGGCGCAACGGTGATTGGCGTGGTATCTCGACCACAAAGCATGGCGCGCGCGCAGGCAGCGGGTTGTCACCATGTGCTGGTATTCGATGCTGCGACGCTGGCTGGTCAGGTGCATGAACTCACCCGGGGCCAAGGCGTGGATGTGGTGTATGACAGTGTCGGCAAGGTCTCGCTGCAAGCGTCCCTGGACAGCCTGCGCCTGCGTGGGCTGCTGGTATCGTTCGGTGCGACCACGGGCACCCCGGCAGCGATCGAGGTTGGCACCCTCAACGCTAAAGGCTCGTTGTACGTGACCCGGCCATCGCTGGCCGCCCATACCCGCACAGTGGAGGAATACCAGCAGCGCGCAGGCGACGTGCTGTCGGCAGTCGCCGAAGGTATCATCCAGCCACGGGTATGGCGCCGCTACCCGTTGGCCGAAGCAGCCAGGGCCCAAGAAGACCTGGAACAGGGGCTGTCGGAAGGGGCGCTGATTCTCACCACTTGACTGACCCAGCCACAGAGCCTTGCCATGGACGCCTTTGACAGCCGCCGCGCCGATGAACTTGCCACCTTGCTGGCCCTGCACGAGCAGGGCTCTTTCTCGGCCGCCGGCCGCCAGTTGGCGCGCCACCCCACAGTACTGTCCAAACGCCTCAGCGCACTGGAACAGCGCCTTGGCATTCGCCTGGTGGAACGCACCACTCGGCAACTGCGCTTCACCGATGAGGGCGAACGCCTGGTGGTGCGTGTGCGCGAGGCCAGCCGGCTGATAGCAGAGGCAGAGCAGGAGGCTACCGAGGGTGCGGCGTCGGTGCGCGGGCGCCTGCGCCTGGCCTTGCCTGCGGCGATGGGGCGGCGCTGGTTGAGCGGCATGCTGGCGGACTTTGTCCTGGCCCATCCGCAGGTGACCCTGGAAGCCGAGTATGCCGACCGCTTCGTCGACTTGGTTGGGGAAGGTTTTGATGCTGCCATACGCATCGGTGAACTGGCCGACAACCGCCTGGTGGCCACTAAGCTCTGTGATCACGTCCGCATCCTCTGCGCCTCACCGGCCTACTTGTCCCGCCAGGGCGAACCGACAAAACCAGAAGACTTGTCAAAACACAATCGCTTGGGATTCAGTGGCTTACGATCATTCCCTGAATGGCGGCTCACCCGTGGAAACCTTCAGGTGAGTGTGAAGATCAGTGGGTCATTGCGCGGCAACGACAACGAAGCCCTGTTAGAGGCGGCGCGTCGTGGCGTAGGCATACTCGCTGGCGGTGACTGGTTGATGGGCGAGGACCTGGCCGCCGGTCGCCTGGTGCGGGTACTTGCGCAATGGGAGTTGGATGCGGCGGCCGGGATCTATCTGGTGCGACCATCGGCACGCTTGAACACGGCCTCGTTGGGGGCGTTCAAGGCATGGGTCGCGGAGCAGTTCAAGGAGGGCCCGCCATGGCGGCGCTAGGGCTGACCTGCTCCAGATAAAGCATTAAATAAGCTATATAAGTTACTGATATATATAGTTTTATCGCTTTGCAATTGCATGCTGTACGCACTGCTCGTAGTAGGTCTGCTTGATGGCTGCCGGCTTGAGCCGTGAGCGGCTGTTGTAAGTCTGTTCAGTGATGCCGAAGGCGGTCATGCGCATCCATGGTTTGGCGAACCGGCGCACCTGTAGTTTCTTGCGCGTGGCATACAGGGTCACGCCGGAAAGCTTGGCCTGCTGGGCCTCGGCGGCGATCTGCGAACCCCAACCACAAACATGGCGGTCATTCTGGCTCAGCGCTCTGGCCTGGGCGCCGAAGGCAGTCGTGGCCAGCAGGCAGCCGGCCACCGTTGCTAGAAATACTCGCATGTTGCTGTCCTAAGCATCTGAAGAAGAACGGAGTTTGCCTTCGCTTAAAGTGCCGGGGGGCCAGTATTTTTCAGGTCAGGTGGTGGCGATGCGCAGGCGATTTGCCAGCGTGGTCCGCAGACTGTGCAGGGCAAGTCCGGTGACCCAGAGCACGGAAACGGCATAGTTCAGCCGTTGGAACAGGCCGAACAGTCGACCGCTCTGCGCCGCCTGGGCCATCAGGACGACAGTGGCTACCGCAGCCACCACACAAATCAGGGAAAATGCCCCTAACGCACGCGAGCCGGCCACGCCTTTCCCGCCCCATACCCAAAGCGCACTGGCCAGGGTCAACGAGAGAAACATCAGCAAGCCGGACGCGTTGTGCAGTTGCTGGGACAGGGAGGGTTGCGCAGGCGCACAGCCTTGATCGCAGGGAAAAAAGCCGGTGCCCAGGCTGCCGAGCCCATGCAGCAATACCAGTGCCGCGCTGGCAAGGGCGAGCTTCGAGCCTCGCCAGCGCCGGGCCAGACCCCAGGCGAACAGGGTAAACAGCACAGCGAGCGGGAAGTTGTTGAGCAGGGGTGACCAGCGTTGGGTTGGGGCGCCCACCGCGCCCAGCTGGCTCATGGCCTGCTGCAGATGATCGTAGCCTGGGTAGGCTTGGGCGGTGAACCAAACGCCAAGCAGCAGCCAGAACGGGATGATCAGCCCGCAGCAGAGCAGGCAGCGGTCGAAGGTATTCATCAGCGGTTTTCCTTCCATGGAGTGACCAATCGATGCGTATACAGTACCGAGATGGATGCCGTCTGTCCTGGCCTCTTCGCAGGCGGGTCCGCTGCCACACTCCTTATTTCGGGCAACGCTCTATGCCGGCCGCCTTGTGTTGATAAATACCCCGTCGGGTGTATGTGATCGTACAACTGCTTGCGCTATGATGTCGGCTGTCTTTCAAGGTGAAACACAGGGCATGACAGAGCAACAGGTACAGGCAAAGACCCGGCGCAAGCCGCGCAGTCTGGCCCAGGAACTGGTCACGGTGCTGACCGAGCGTATTCGCAGCGGCCAGCTCAAGCGCGGCGACAAGCTGCCGACCGAATCGCAGATCATGGCCGAGGAGGGCGTGAGCCGTACCGTGGTGCGTGAGGCGATCTCGCGGCTGCAGGCCGCCGGGCAGGTCGAGACCCGCCATGGCATCGGCACCTTTGTGCTGGACACGCCTGCCACGGGGGGCTTTCGCATCGACCCGGCCACCGTGGTCACGCTGCGTGAGGTGCTGGCGGTACTGGAGCTGCGCATCGCCCTGGAGATCGAGTCGGCAGGCCTTGCGGCGCAACGGCGCAGCGATGAAGAGCTGGCAGGCATGCGTGCGGCGCTGGACGAACTCAACGAGGGTGCCGCCCATGCCACCGATGCGGTGTCGGCGGACTTCCAGTTCCACCTGCGTATCGCCCAGGCCAGCGGCAACCACTACTTTGCCGACATCATCAACCACCTCGGTACCAGCATCATCCCGCGTACCCGGCTCAACTCGGCGCGCCTGGCGCATGATGACCAGGCGCACTACATGGGCCGATTGATGCATGAGCACGAGGCGATCTACGAAGCCATCGCCCGAAGCGACAGCGAAGGGGCCAAGATGGCCATGCGCATGCACCTGAGCAACAGCCGTGAGCGGTTGCGCCAGGCGCATGCGGAGGCTGAGGCGCAAGGGGTTTGAATTCACCGGTGGCTGTGCTGGCCCTATCGCCGGCAAGCCGGCTCGCACAGATACCCCGCTGCTCTCAAGCTCAGCGCTAACCCAGTGGGAGTCGGCTTGCCGGCGACAGGGCCGGTAAATCCAATGCAAGACTCAAAAGAAAGCCCCGCAAATACGGGGCTTTCATCGCATCAGGGCGTTCAGATCGCCCCGTCACTCCACTGCCCATTCACCAACCGGCGCAGGCCCAGCGGGTTGTTGTCACGCAGTGCCTCAGGCAGTAGCGACTGCGGGTAGTTCTGGTAGCACACCGGGCGCAGGAAGCGGTCGATGGCCAGGGTGCCGACGGACGTACCACGGGCGTCGGAGGTGGCCGGGTAAGGCCCGCCGTGGACCATGGCGTCGCACACTTCCACACCGGTCGGGTAGCCATTGATCAGGATGCGGCCAACCTTTTCTTCCAGCAGCGGTACCAGCCAGGCAAATGCTTCGAAGTCTTCGGGCTCACCGATCAGCGTGGCGGTCAGCTGACCACGCAGGCCGAGCAGGGCGGCGCGCAGCTGCGCGTTGTCCTGAGCTTCAACGGCAACGGTGGTCGGGCCGAACACTTCTTCCTGCAGTAGCGGGTCGGCGTCCACCAGCAAACGGGCATCCGCCTTGAACAGTTGTGCCCGCGCCTGGCTACCTTCCTGAGGCTGGCCTGCCAAGTGTTCGATGCCAGCATGGGCCTGCAGGTGCTCCAGGCCGCCCACGTAGCTGCGCAGGCCACCGGCGTTGAGCAGGGTCTGGCCGGCTTGCTGGTCCAGGTGCTGGCCGAGGTCGGCGAGCAACTGGCTGAACTGTGGCGATTGCAGGCCGATCACCAGGCCAGGGTTGGTGCAGAACTGGCCAGCACCCAGGCACACGGAGCCGGCCAGCTCGCGGGCAATGGCGTCGCCACGCTTGGCCAGCGCGCCCGGCAGAATGATCACCGGGTTGATGCTGGACATCTCGGCGAATACCGGGATGGGTTGCGGGCGTTCGGCGGCCATGCGGCACAGAGCGTCCCCGCCCTTGAGCGAGCCGGTGAAGCCGACTGCCTGGATAGCCGGGTGCTTGACCAGCCACTCACCGACGCCACCGCCAAACACCATGTTGAAGACGCCCTTGGGCATGCCGGTGCGTTCGGCAGCGCGGACGATGGCCGCACCGACCAGGTCGGCCGTGGCCATGTGCCCGCTGTGCGCCTTGAACACCACCGGGCAACCGGCGGCGAAGGCTGCAGCGGTATCACCGCCTGCGGTGGAGAAGGCCAGCGGGAAGTTGCTGGCGCCGAACACGGCGACCGGGCCCACGCCGATGCGCATCTGGCGCAGGTCAACTCTGGGCAACGGCTGGCGTTCGGGCAAGGCCAGGTCGATGCGTGCACCGAGGTAGTCGCCACGGCGCAGCACCTGGGCGAACAGGCGCATCTGACCGCTGGTGCGGCCACGCTCACCTTGGATGCGCCCGGCGGGCAAGGCGGTTTCACGGCAGACCACGGCGACGAAGGCGTCGTCCAGCTCGTCCAGTTCCGCCGCAATGGCGTCGAGGAACTCGGCACGACGTGCCGGGGCCAGCTGGCGGAATTCGGCAAAGGCCGCTGCCGCCGCTTGGGCCGCCTGATCCACCTCGGCCTCGGTGGCTTGGGCGAAGCTGTAGGGCAGGGCCTCGCCAGTGGTGGCGTCCAGGCTCTGCAGGCGTTGCTCGCCAGCGGCGCTGCGCTGGCCGGCGATGAAGTTGTGGCCAAGAATCTCAGGCATGGTGTGCTCCTGTGTGTGGAAGGGTTGATCAGTGGGTGTCGCATGACCTGTGCAAGCCGGCAAGCTGGCTCCCACAGGCGGGCGTGTGCCATTGAAGTACCGGGCAAGGCCGAACCATCAGGTGATTGGCGCCGGATTGAACAGGGTGATGTCGTTGTGCAGCCGGTGTTGTTCTGCCCAGGTCTGCTTGCGGCCGCTGGCCACGTCCAGGTAGTAGTGGAACAACTCCCAGCCCAATTCCTCGATGCTTGAGCGGCCACTGGCGATGCGCCCGGCGTCGATGTCGATCAGGTCCGGCCAGCGTTGGGCCAGTTCGGTACGGGTGCACACCTTGACGACCGGCGCCATGGCCAGGCCGTACGGGGTACCGCGGCCAGTGGTGAATACGTGCAGGTTCATCCCGGCCGCCAGCTGCAGGGTGCCGCAGACAAAGTCGCTGGCGGGCGTTGCGCAGAAGATCAGGCCCTTGCGGTTTACCCGCTCGCCCGGCCCGAGCACGCCCTGGATGGCGCCACTGCCGGACTTGACGATCGAGCCCAGGGATTTTTCGACGATATTGGACAGGCCGCCTTTCTTGTTGCCTGGCGTGGTGTTGGCGCTGCGGTCGGCCGCACCTTGCTGCAGGTAGCGGTCGTACCAGTCCATTTCGCGCACCAGCGCATCCGCGACTGCCTGGTTTTCAGCGCGGGAGGTAAGCATGTAGATGGCGTCGCGCACCTCGGTCACTTCCGAGAACAGCACAGTAGCGCCGGCCCGCACCAGCAGGTCGGCGGCATAGCCCAGCGCCGGGTTGGCGGTGATGCCGGAGAATGCATCGCTGCCGCCACACTGCATGCCCAGGATCAGCTCACTGGCCGGTACGGTCTCGCGGCGGCGCTTGTCGAGCTTCTGCAAGCGCGTCTCGGCCAGGCCCATGATCTGCTCGATCATTTCAGTGAAGCCAAGGCTGGCATCCTGCAGGCGATACAGCCAGGGCTCGCTGAGGTCTACCGACGGGTCGTTGTCGTGCATCACCTGGCCGGCCTGCAGTTTCTCGCAGCCCAGGCTGATGACCAGCGCTTCGCCACCCAGGTTGGGGTTGCGTGCCAGGTTGCGCACGGTGCGGATCGGGATGTAGGCATCACGGGCGTTGATCGCCACGCCGCAGCCATAGCTGTGGGTGAGGGCGACCACGTCATCGACATTGGGGTATTTGGGCAGCAATTCGCTGCGGATGCGCTTGACTGCATGTTCCAGCACACCGGTCACACACTGAACGGTGGTGGTGATGCCCAGGATGTTGCGGGTACCGACGGTGCCGTCAGCATTGCGGTAGCCCTCGAAGGTGAAGCCATCCAGCGCAGGCAGGGGCGCAGGTACGGCATCGCAGCGCGGCAGGCTGTC
This sequence comes from Pseudomonas sp. p106, assembly GCF_003936645.1. Taxonomy (NCBI): domain Bacteria; kingdom Pseudomonadati; phylum Pseudomonadota; class Gammaproteobacteria; order Pseudomonadales; family Pseudomonadaceae; genus Pseudomonas; species Pseudomonas sp. p106. The sequence goes on along the minus strand of NZ_RHQR01000024.1, from coordinate 48,156 downwards.
CAGTTCCGGGGCAGACGGCATGGCCAGTTGGCTCTCCTGCACCCAGCTGCCCTGGCGCAAGTCTTCCAGGGCGTAACCGATGATCTGCCCATAGCGCCGCACCGGCTCGCCCTTGGCGATCCGTACGGTGGCCACTTTGTGGCTCTGCGGCACGCCTTCTACAAGGGTCAGCCCATCGGGGAAGCGCGCGCCTTCGCCCAGGCCGCCATCGTTGACCACTACCACGACGTTATCGTCGTCGTGCAGGCGGACGTAGCGGGGCGAGTCGGAATGTTCGATCAACTGCATGTTCGGGCCCTGTTTGTGATGGTCTCAGGCTTTGTACATCCGCCCGCACCGGGATTGCCGGCGCGGGCGTGTTCACTCAGTGACGTGCGCTGGCCAGTTCGCCCGGGGCGGCAGGCTCAGCGTCTGGCTTTGCATCCTCACGCAACTCGATACGCTTGATCGGCCCGACGATGACCAGGTAGCTGAACACCGCTACCAGGGCGTTGGCGCCCACGTACACCAGCGCCCACTTGAAGGAGCCGGTTGCGCTGATGATGTAACCAATGACGATCGGGGTGGTGATCGAAGCAATGTTGCCGAAGGTGTTGAACAGGCCGCCGGACAGCCCTGCGATCTGCTTGGGCGAGGTATCGGCGACTACGGCCCAGCCCAGTGCGCCGATGCCCTTGCCGAAGAAGGCCAGGGTCATGAAGCCGACCACCATCCACTCCGCCTCGACATAGTTGCAGAAGACCATGGTGGTCGACAGCAGCAGGCCACAGACGATCGGCAGCTTGCGCGAGAAGGTCAGCGAATTGCCGCGGCGCAGCAGCCAGTCAGACAGCACACCACCGAGCACACCGCCGATGAAGCCGCAGATTGCCGGCAGCGAGGCGATGATGCCCGCCTTGAGGATGGTCATGCCGCGCTCCTGCACCAGGTACACCGGGAACCAGGTCAGGAAGAAGTAGGTGATGGCGTTGATGCAGTACTGGCCCAGGTAAACGCCCAGCAGCATGCGGCTGGTCAAAAGTTGCTTGATGTAGCCCCATTTAGGGCCGTCATTGCCGCGCTTCTGGTCCATGTCCACCAGGCCGCCGTTCTGCTCGATGTGCTCAAGTTCGCTGGGGCTGATGCGTGGGTGTTGGCGCGGGTTGTAGATGGTCTTCAGCCACACCATGGAGAACACGATACCCAGTGCACCCATCACCACGAATACGTGTTCCCAGCCGAAGCTGAACACGATCCAACCCATGATCGGGGCGAACAGTGCGGTGGCGAAATACTGCGCCGAGTTGAAGATCGCCGATGCTGTGCCACGTTCTGCCGTGGGGAACCAGGCCGCAACGATGCGGGCGTTACCCGGGAACGATGGTGCTTCGGCAAAACCAACCAGGAAACGCAGGGTGAACAAGGTGACGACCGCCCAGGCGACCGGCAGGCCACCGACAAAACCCTGCAGCAGGGTGAACAGCGACCAAGTGAAAATGCTGAAGGCGTAGACATTCTTGGAGCCGAAGCGGTCCAGCAACCAGCCACCAGGAATCTGGCCGGCAACGTAAGCCCATCCGAAGGCGGAGAAGATATAACCGAGGGTTACGGCGTCAATGCCGAGGTCCTTCTGCAGGCTGGAGCCTGCGATGGCGATGGTGGCGCGGTCGGCATAGTTGATCGTGGTCACCAGAAACAGCATGAACAGGATCAGGTAGCGCACATGCGTCTTTTTAGTCGCTTGCATGCTGGTAATACTCCCACTAGTTATTTTTGTGCGGGCTCACGAGTTGTAGCCGGAGTGGGATGGCCCACTCCGGGTGCGGCGATGGCAGGCCGCGGGGGCCGCTTATTGCGGGCCCATCTTGTCCATCAGGGCTGCGAGCATTTCGTATTCTTCGCCAGTCAGGTCGGTCAGCGGCGTGCGCACCGGGCCTGCGTCGTAACCGGCGATCTTCGCGCCTGCCTTGACGATGCTCACGGCATAACCGGCCTTGCGGTTGCGGATGTCCAGGTATGGCAGGAAGAAGTCGTCAATCAGCTTGCCAACGGTGGCCTGATCGTCGCGGGCGATGGCGTGGTAGAAGTCCATCGCGGTCTTCGGAATGAAGTTGAAAACCGCCGAGGAGTACACCGGCACACCCAGGGCTTTGTAAGCGGCAGCATACACCTCGGCGGTCGGCAGGCCACCCAGGTAGCTGAAACGGTCACCCAGGCGGCGACGGATCGACACCATCAGCTCGATGTCGCCCAGGCCGTCCTTGTAGCCGATCAGGTTAGGGCAGCGTTCGGCAAGCTTTTCCAGCAGGTCGGCGTTCAGGCGGCAGACATTGCGGTTGTACACCACCACCCCGATGTTGACCGATTTGCACACCGCTTCGACGTGGGCGGCTACACCGTCCTGGCTGGCTTCGGTCAGGTAGTGCGGCAGCAACAGCAGGCCCTTGGCACCCAAGCGCTCGGCTTCCTGTGCGTATTCGATGGCCTGGCGGGTGGAGCCACCGACGCCGGCGAGGATCGGTACAGACGTGGCGCAGGTGTCGACGGCGGTCTTGATTACCTGGCTGTACTCGCTGGCGGCCAGGGAGAAGAACTCACCGGTGCCACCGGCGGCGAACAGGGCGCTGGCGCCGTACGGGGCAAGCCATTCCAGGCGCTTGATGTAGCCAGCCTGGTTGAAGTCGCCCTGGGCATTGAAGTCTGTGACCGGGAAAGACAGCAGGCCGTGGGAGAGGATGGATTTCAGTTCTTGTGGATTCATTGTTATTGGCATCCTGTGGCGCTTGGGTGAAGTGTGTTGTTTTGCGTTGGAGGTAAGTTATCGTACAACTAGTGTGATGACTAGTCCCTCCGTGGAAAATTTTTGGGGCACGTGGCCAATCGGGGGATTTTTGGTGGGGCTGAATCGCGCAGATCGCGATGTGCGGCGCGGCGGCGCTCGATATCCCAGGCGCAGAAAACCTGACGACAACCATCTAAACAGTCATCGTATCTCTCGGGAGGGGAAAAACGATCGCGGAGACAGGCACAAGCCCGCCGCCCGCAGCCACGGGAAGTGTTCTGGGACCAGCAGAGGGTGACCGGGGAAGCGGGGGGCGGCCTTGCGCCGCCCCGCGATCAAAACTGACGAAGCTGAGTGTCAGGCGGCCTGTTGGCGCTTGATCTGGGATTTGCGCACCTGGGCGCGGCAGGCATCGCCGAAGGCCTGGAAGATCTTGATCGAATCAGGGTTCTTGGCCGCTTGCCACTCCGGGTGCCACTGTACAGCGAACAGGAACGGCGAAATGCTCGGGGCGTGAATCGCTTCGACCAGGCCGTCTTCGGCGTGGGCGATCGGTTCGATGCCGGTACCCAGGTTACGCAGGCCTTGGCCATGCAGCGAGTTGACGCGGATCTCGTCGGTGCCAAGGGCGTCGTGAAGCCAGCTGCCCGCCTTGATCTTCACGCCATGCACCTGAGCGTATTGCACGTCGACCGGATCTTCCGGGTTTTCCCGGTGGTCGTTGTAGCCTGGTTCGGCGTAAACCTTCTGGTAGATATCGCCGCCCAGGGCGACGTTGATTTCCTGCATGCCGCGGCAGATGCCGAAGATGGGCAGGCCACGCTTTAGCGCTGCCTTGACCAGCGGAATATCGAACAGGTCGCGGTTGACGTCCTGGCCTTTGCCTGGGGTCTGGTTTTCCTGGCCATACAGGCTCGGCTCGATGTTGCTGCCGGCACCGGTCAGGTATACGCCGTCGGCCATGTCCAGATAGGTCTCGAGGTCTTCGGTGCCACAGCAGGTGGGCACAAGTACCGGGACGCAATCAGCGAAATCGACCAGCGGGGTGATGTATTTGTGGGTCATGACCTGGTAGTCATGGCCTTTGCGCTCTTGGCTGCCCATGGTCATCAGGACGACGGGTTTGCGCAGGGAAGGTTGCTTGTTGCCAATGTTGCTGTTGGACATATGTCACCTTATGGCAGGTTCGACCTGCCGTTGTTGTGCAGGTGCACGGCGCGGGGCCTGGTGTGCTACCTGAAGCCCCGAGCACTGCCGGCTCGTCAGAGGCGACGATGCCGGTCGGGGCTTGTAGATAGCTTGCCAGAGCCGTTCGATATGTCAAACGACTGAAATGGGCTGAAGCGCCTGAATTCGGGGGCTGAAACCCTTGCGAGCCTCAGGCGGCAAGGGTTTGACAGGGGACGAGGTCAATTATATTTAACGACGCAGTTGGGTCATTGCAGCCGTGCAATGAAGGGGGCAGTGGCTTCAATGAAGGATCTGCGCCAGGAAACTTTTGGCACGTGCAGTGCGCGGCTGGTTGAAGAACACCTGCGGCGGGCTGTCTTCGATGATCTGCCCGCCTTCAAGGAACAGCACCCGCTCGGCAACCTGCCTGGCAAAGCCCATTTCATGGGTAACACAGAGCATGGTCATGCCGGTGCCCGCCAGTTGCACCAAAACATCCAGCACTTCAGCGACCATTTCCGGGTCCAGCGCCGAGGTCGGCTCGTCGAACAGCATGATCCGCGGCTTCATGCACAAGGCGCGGGCGATCGCCACCCGCTGCTGCTGGCCGCCAGAGAGCTGGCTGGGGTATTTGTGCGCCTGGCTTTCGATGCCGACCTTGCACAGGTACATCCGGGCACGCTCCTCGGCGTCCTTGCGGGACAGGCCGCGCACGCTGGTGGGAGCCAGCAGGCAGTTGTCGAGCACGCTCATGTGCGGGAACAGGTTGAAGTGCTGGAACACCATGCCGATGTCGCTGCGTACCTGGGCGGCCTGGCGCGTGCTGCTGGCCAGGTCGGTGCCGGCTACCTGAACGCTGCCTTGTTCGGCAATTTCCAGGCGGTTGATGCAACGGATCAAGGTGGACTTGCCTGAGCCGGAGGGGCCGCACAGCACGATGCGTTCACCTTCGCGCACCTGCAGGTCGATGTCGCGCAATACATGGAAAGCGCCATAGTGCTTGTTCAGGCCCTCGATGCGGATCAGCACCGGGCGTGGGTCGTTTTCAGGGGCAAGGCTGGCAACGCTCAAAGGGGCGGTCATGTTGTTGTTCTCCCGCGTGGTGTCAGTTGAAACGTGCCGCGCTGTAAGGCGCAGGGTCGGTGAAAGGGCGCTCGCCGGTCAGCAGTTCAGCCACCAGGCGACCGCTGACCGGGCCCAGCGTCAGGCCGTGGTGCGCGTGGCCGAAGTTGAACCACAGGCCCTTGTGCCGTGGCGCCGGGCCGATCACGGGGCGCATGTCCGGCAGGCAGGGGCGACGGCCCAGCCAGGGGGTGTCATCCAGGCGCTCACCCAGTGCCGGGAACAATGTGCGCGCCAGCGCTTCGCAGCGCTTGAGCTGAATTTCGTTGCCTGGGGCGCTGCTGGCGGCGAACTCGATGCCGGTGGTAAGGCGTATGCCGGCGGCCATCGGCGCCAGTACGTAGCCGCCCTGGGTGTCGCAGATCGAGTGCTGCAACTGAGCGCCGTCACGGGTGGCGTAGTGCATGTGGTAGCCGCGCTTGATACCCAGCGGGATCGTGTAGCCCAGGCGCTCATAAAGGTCGGCCGACTGTGGCCCAAGGCACGCCACCACTTCGTCGGCGGTGACCGGCCCGCGCTGGCTTTCGACCCGCCATTGGCTGCCGACCTGGCGCAGGCTGCGCGCATCACCGTGCAGGAACTGCCCGCCGCGCTGGACGAACAGCGCAGCATAACCACGGGTGAGGGCGCCGGGGTCGTTCACGGTCTTGGGGTCGAGCCAATGGATGCCGCCGACTACGGTGCTGTCGAGCTGGTGCTCGCGTGCCTGCAGTTGCCCGCGTTCGAGCAGTTCGTAGTGCAGGCCATAGCGCGCAAGGCCCTTGACCTCGGCCTTGGCCTGCTCGAACAACGCCGGGTCGCGGTACACCTCGATCCAGCCCTTGGCCTGCACCAGCCCTTCGAGGCCGGCGGCGGAAATCAGGGCGTCGTGCTCCTCTACGCAGCGTTGTACCAGCGGCAGCATGTCGGCCGCGGCCCCGGCCAGCCGCCCCGGTGCCGACTGCCGCCAGTAGCGCAGCAACCAGGGCGCGGCCTTGGGCAAGTGCAGCAGGCTGTAGCGCACGTCCGGCTGGCGATTGAGGCCATAGCGCAGCAGCTTGCCGAATTGGCGGGGGAACGCATAGGGGATGACACTGGAGCGTTCGATCAGCCCGGCGTTGCCATGGCTGGTGCCGCAACCGGGTTCATTGCGGTCGATCAGGATCACCTGGCGCCCGCGTGCCTGCAGATGCAGCGCGGTGCTGACGCCGACGATACCGGCGCCCAGGACAAGGGTCTGGCAATGCATGATTGTATCCTTCGGTCAGTTCAGGTGGCGGCCCAGGCGGGCCTCCAGGTGTTTCAGCAGGCGCCGCACCAGTTCGACGATCACCAGGTAGAGGACGGCGGCCCACAGGTAGATCTGGAAGTCGAAGCTGCGCGAGAACGCTAATTTGGTCACGCCCATCAGGTCGTAGATGGTCACCAGCGAGGCGATGGCGCTGGCCTTGATCATCAGGATCAGTTCGTTGCCCAGCGGGCCGATGGCCACCAGCAACGATTGCGGCAAGATGACCTTGAAGAAGGTGGTGGAGCGTTTGAGGTTCAGAGCCCTGGCTGCTTCATACTGCCCTGGCGCCACGGCCATCAGGCTGCCGCGGAAGATTTCGGCCTGGTAGGCGGCCGTGTTCAGGGTGAAGGCCAGCAGGGTGCAGAGCCAGGCTTCGCGGAAGAACCACCAGAGGCCGACGTCCTGCCAGAACCCCTTCAGCGACCCAAGCCCGTAGTACAGCAGGAACAGTTGTGCCAGCAGGGGGGAGCCACGGAAGAAATAGATGTAGCCGGCCGCCAGGCGCTGCAGCGGCAGGTTGCGCGACATCCGGGCCAGCGCCAGCAGCAGGCCGAGCATGGCGCCGAGGGTGAAGGAAATCGCTACCAGCTTGGCAGTTACCAGCAGCCCGTCGATGAACCGTGGCCCGTAGCGCTCCAGCAGGTCGGGGTCCAGTACCAGGCTCAGCCATTGTTCGGCACTCATGCGCGTGCTCCTTGCAGGTGGCGGTTGCTGCGCCGTTCGATGTAGGCGAACACCCGCCCCGATAGCGCCGAGAACAGCAGGTAACCCAGGCAGGCCACCCCGTAGAAGAACATCGGCTCTTTGGTCACGCTGACCGCAAGGTTGGTCTGGCGCATCAGGTCGACCAGCGAGATGGTCGATACCAGCGAGGTATCCTTGAGCAACGAAAGCCAGTTGTTGGAGAGCCCCGGCAGGGCGATGCGCGTCAGTTGTGGCAGTACCACCTTGAAGAAGGCGGTGCGCTTGCCCAGGCCCAATGCCGCACAGGCCTCAAGCTGGCCTTTGGGCAGGGTCTTGAAAGCAGCCAGCCAGATCTCGCTGGAAAAGGCGGCGAACACCAGGCTGAAAGCGATCATCGCCGCGAGGAACGTATTGATCAGGAACTCACCTTGATAGCCCATGGCGGCCAGCAGTTGCTGTGCGGCGATCTGGCAACCGTAATAGATGATCAGCAGGGTCAGCAGCTCGGGCAGGCCGCGGAACACGGTGGAAAATGTGGTTGACCAGGCACGCGGCAGGCGCTTGCGCGAGCGCGCCGCCAGGGCCACGACAAGGCCCAGTGGCAAGCCGATGGGCAGGCAGGCGAGGGCCAGTGACACGGTCACCAGCGCGCCTGCCAGCAGCGCCTGGCCCCAGCCACCACTGGCGAAGGACAGCAAGGACAATTGATCGAGCATGACATATCCCTAGAATTGACTGCTCCACGCGCGAGCGCTGTAGGAGCGGCCTTGCGTCGCGAAAGGGCTGCGCAGCAGCCCCACAGGTTCTGGTGGCGCTGCACAAGCCTGGGGCCGCTTTGCGGCCCTTTCGCGACACAAGGCCGCTCCTACGGAGGAGCGCGTCGTTGCAGGCGGAATCAGTTGTAGATATCGAAGTCGAAGTACTTGCTGGCGATTTTCTGGTAGGTACCGTTGGCGACGATTTGCGCCAACGCGGTATTCAGCCGCTGGCGCAGTGCTTCATCGTCCTTGCGCACGGCGATGGCGGCATCGGCCTTGGTGCCGGCCACGTCACCCAGCACCTTGCAGCAGTCCTGGCCGTTCTTGTTCATCCACTCGTGCAGCGGGAACTTGTCGGCGATCACCCCGTCCAGGCGGCCGGCGGCGAGGTCGGCATTGGCCTCGTCCATGGTCGGGTAGAGCTTCACGTCAGCGCCCGCCTTGGCATACACATCTTCGGCATAGATCGCCTGGGTCGAGGACGACTGGGCACCCACCGTGTAGCCTTCGAAGGTGTTCTGCGCATCACTGATCTTGCTGTCCTTGGCCACGGCGACGGTCAGCGGCGTGCGGTAGTAATGGTCGGTGAAGGCGATTTTCTTGCGGCGCTCCTCGGTATCGATCATCGAAGCCACCACCGCATCGTACTTGCGTGCCATCAAGGCCGGGATGATGCCTTCCCAGTCTTGCGCCACCAGGGTGCACTCGACTTTCATCTGCTCGCACAGAGCGTGGGTGATGTCGATGTCAAAACCGTGCAACTGGTTGTCGGCATCCACATAGTTGAAGGGCGGGTAGGCCCCTTCGGTGGCGAAGCGCAGGGTTTCGGCGCTGGCGTTAGCCGCCAGCAGCAGGGCACATGCACCCACCATAGCCATGGTCTTGTTCATCTCGCACCTCTTGCACTCTTGCTATTGTTGTTTTCCCGTCGTGTAGCCGACGAATTCGTTATGTAGAGCGGCAGTCGCTTCCAAGCGTTTTTCAACATCAGGCCCGAGCTTCTTGCAGACCTCGTTGACCATCAGGTGCACCCACGACAGCATTGCCGAGGTGGACTCCCAGAACAGATTGAATTCGGTGGGGATGCGGAACACCTCGTCGGCATTGGCATCGGCCCAGTCGCAGAAGGTGTCGGTCACCAGCGTGACCGGGATACCGGCCTGGCGTGCCTTCTGGCACAGCAGCAAGGCATGGCGGGAATAACGGCGTGCCTCGAACACCACCAGCGCGCTGTTTTCCGGGCGCCCGAGCAGCACCTCGCCGAAGTGCCCGGCACTGCCATCGACCACCTGGACGCCGTCGCGCAGGTAGTGCAGCAGGTGGGCCATGCACTGGGCCACACCACGCTCGGTCTGAAAACCGGCAATGAATACCCGCGGCCTGTCTGCCAGGCGCTGGGCGGCTATGTGCCAGGCCTCGCTGCGGCTGTATTCGTGCACCCGTACCAACGCGGCAATTTCCAGCTCAAGGCTGCCTGCGCGGGTGTTGTCGTCGTGCTGCTGGCGGTATTCCTCCAGGCGGTCTCCCACCAGCCATGGGCCATCACCCAGGTCGCTCTGGAGGTCTTGCTTGAGCGCCTTGAGATGGGCATAACCGAGTGAGCGGCAGAAACGCCCGACACTGGATTCGCTGACGCCGAGCTTGGCGGCAATGCTGGCCGAGGTCTGGAACGGCAATTCCTGGAGATTGGCGAGCATGTAGCTGGCGATCTTGTGGCCTGAAGCAGTCGCGGCTTGAAGGCTGTGTTCCAGGCGTTGTTTGATCGGTTGGCTCATGCTGTTGCTCCAGGCGAGGCGTGAATAGAAAATGAATGTTTTCTGTCATAGAGTCAACATTTGACAGATAGCTGTCACATGCGGGAAAGTTTTTGTCGCGGCCCACGCTGTTGCCATTCCAATTCCAAGAAAGGAGCTTCAGATGTCTGCACCTTCCACCCACCCTGTCGTACGCATGCCTTTTGCCGAACTGCAGGGGTTGTTGCAAGCGATCTTCCAGCGTCACGGCTGCAGTGCGGCGGTGGCCGGCGTGCTCGCCCACAATTGCGCCAGCGCTCAGCGCGATGGCGCCCATAGCCACGGGGTGTTTCGTATGCCTGGCTATGTCTCGACCCTGGCCAGCGGCTGGGTGAACGGTTGTGCCATACCGCAGGTGACTGACGTGGCGGCGGGCTTTGTTCGGGTAGACGCTGGCGGGGGCTTTGCCCAGCCGGCCCTGGCCGCGGCGCGTGCAATGCTGGTCGAGAAGGCCCGCAGTGCCGGCATCGCGGTACTGGCGATCCACAACTCCCACCATTTCGCAGCGCTGTGGCCCGATGTGGAGCCGTTTGCCGATGAGGGCCTGGTGGCCCTGAGCGTGGTCAACAGCATGACCTGTGTCGTGCCACACGGGGCGCGCAAGCCGCTGTTCGGCACCAACCCGATTGCCTTTGCCGCGCCGTGTGCGGGGCACGACCCTATCGTTTTTGACATGGCCACCAGCGCCATGGCCCATGGTGACGTACAGATTGCTGCGCGGGCCGGCCAGCAGCTGCCGGAGGGCATGGGCGTGGACGCCGATGGCCAGCCGACCACCGACCCCAAGGCCATCCTGGAAGGCGGTGCGCTGCTGCCCTTCGGCGGGCACAAGGGCTCGGCACTGTCGATGATGGTCGAGTTGCTGGCGGCGGCGCTGACCGGTGGGCATTTCTCTTGGGAATTCGACTGGGCGAGCCACCCTGGGGCGAAAACGCCGTGGACCGGGCAACTGATCATCGTCATCGACCCGAGCAAGGCCGAAGGCGACCGGTTTGCCCAACGCAGCCGGGAGCTGGTCGAGCAGATGCAGGCGGTGGGGTTGTCGCGTATGCCGGGCGAGCGGCGCTACCGGGAGCGGGAAATTGCACAGCGTGAAGGGGTGGCGGTGACTGAGGTTGAGCTGCAGGAGCTCAAGGCGCTGGCCGGCTGACACGCTGCAAATGCCCGCTGTGCAATCTTGCATAGACAACCTTGCACAATAGGTGATGTTCCTGCCCGCCGAGTCCGGGTATCCTCACCTGAGCCTTTCCGAACTGTCCTGATCCAAGGAGCTGCACGCTGTGTTCAAACATGTCGATGCCTATGCCGGCGACCCGATCCTCTCGTTGATGGAAACTTTCAAGGCCGACCCGCGCGCCGACAAGGTCAACCTGAGTATCGGCCTTTATTACGATGAGGCCGGCGTGGTGCCGCAGCTCAAAGCGGTGGATGCGGTTGAAAAACGCATCGCCGGCGTGGCCCACGAGGCTTCGCTGTACCTGCCGATGGAAGGCCTGGCCAGCTACCGCCAGGCGATCCAGGCACTGCTGTTCGGTGCCGATCACCCAGCCGTCACCGGCAAGCGCGTGGCGACTGTGCAGACCGTCGGCGGCTCCGGCGCGCTCAAGGTTGGCGCCGATTTCCTCAAGCGTTACTTCCCTACGTCCGAAGTCTGGGTCAGCAACCCGACCTGGGACAACCACCGCGCCATCTTCGAAGGTGCCGGGTTCAAGGTGCACAGCTATCCGTACTTCGACCAGGCCAGCCGAGGCGTGGACTTCGACGGCATGCTGGCGACCCTGCAGGGCCTGCCGGCCAACAGCGTCGTGCTGCTGCATCCGTGCTGCCATAACCCCACCGGTGCCGACCTTACCCAGGAGCAGTGGCAGCACGTGGTGGAAGTGGTCAAGGCGCGCCAACTGATTCCGTTCCTCGATATCGCCTACCAAGGTTTCGGCGAGGGCCTGGTGGAAGACGCCTACGCCATCCGCGAAATGGCCCGTGCCGGCGTACCGTGCCTGGTCAGCAACTCGTTCTCGAAGATCTTCTCGCTGTATGGCGAGCGGGTAGGGGGCCTGTCGGTGGTCTGCGACGATGAAGACACCACCCAAAGCGTGCTTGGCCAGCTCAAGGCGACTGTGCGCCGCAACTACTCCAGCCCGCCCAACTTCGGCGCACAGCTGGTAGCCGGTGTGCTCGGCGATGCTGCGCTGAATGCGCAGTGGGCCGCTGAAGTCGAGGTGATGCGCAAGCGCATCCTCGATATGCGCCAGGCCCTGGTCGATGCGCTGGCCGTTTTGCTGCCAGGCCAGGACTTCCAGTTCTTCCTGCGCCAGCGTGGCATGTTCAGCTACACAGGTTTCAGCGTCGAGCAGGTCCGCCGCCTGCGCGACGAGTTCGGTGTGTACCTGATCGACAGCGGCCGGGTGTGCATGTCCGGCCTGCGCCCGGCCAACCTGCAACGGGTTGCCGAAGCGTTCGCTGCCGTTCAGAAGTAACACCGCACAGTGCCGCTCCTGCAAGGCTTCGCGAACGTCTGAGCGGCCTTGCCGGGGCGCCGGACCGGTCGGAAAGGGCCGCAAGGCGGCCCCATGGTGCAACCCCGCTTGTAAAGACAAGTGCAACCGTCCCTCGGGCGGGGCTTCGCAACCGCCCACTTTCAGTGCACAATCGCGCCCCTCTTTTCTGGTTGGGGTGCTCGAAGCCTCTGTTTCGCCACTCCCAGCCCTGTTGCAGTCTTGCGAGTGGAGTTGCACCCGGAATGAACGAGCAGGCCCCAAGCGTTGAACAACGCTTCGAATCGACCCCGGCTGCCCTTGGCAGCTGGTCCCGTCATGACACTACCTGGATGCTGGGCCTGTTTGGCACCGCTATCGGTGCAGGTACCTTGTTCCTGCCGATCAACGCCGGCCTCGGTGGTTTTTGGCCGCTATTGATCCTCGCCGCACTGGCCTTCCCGATGACCTACTTCGCCCACCGCGGCCTGACCCGGTTCGTCCTGTCCGGGCGCAGTGGCGGGGATATCACCGAGGTGGTGCAAGAACATTTCGGCATCAAGGCCGGTGCACTGATCACCGTGCTGTACTTCTTCGCCATCTTCCCGATCCTGCTCATTTACAGCGTGGCGCTGACCAACACGGTCACCAGCTTCATGGAGCACCAGTTGCACATGACCCCGCCGCCGCGGGCGCTGTTGTCGTTCGTGCTGATCCTGGGCCTGCTGGCCATCGTGCGCTGCGGTGAGCAGGCCACGGTGAAGGTCATGAGCCTGCTGGTTTACCCGTTCATCGTCGCCTTGGCGCTGCTGGGCCTTTACCTGGTCCCGCACTGGACCGGGGGTATCCTCGACGGCGCTTCCCAACTGCCATCGGGTTCGGCCTTCCTGCACACCGTGTGGCTGGCGATCCCGGTGATGGTGTTCTCGTTCAACCACTCGCCGATCATCTCGGCCTTCGCCGTGGACCAGAAGCGCCGGTATGGCGAACACGCCGACGAGCGCAGCGGCCAGATCCTGGCACGCGCGCACCTGCTGATGGTGGCCATGGTGCTGTTCTTCGTCTTCAGCTGCGTACTGACCCTCGACAGCGCTCAATTGGCTGAGGCCAAGGCGCAGAACCTGTCGATCCTGTCGTACCTGGCCAACCACTTCAGCAACCCGACGATCGCTTTCGCCGCGCCGCTGATCGCCTTCATCGCCATCGCCAAGTCGTTCCTGGGCCATTACATCGGTGCCAGCGAAGGCCTGAAGGGCATCATCGCCAAAACCGGTGCACGCCCGGGCGCCAAGGCGCTGGACCGTGTGGTTGCCGCGCTGATGCTGGTGGTGTGCTGGATCGTCGCCACCCTGAACCCGAGCATCCTGGGCATGATCGAGTCGCTGGGTGGCCCGATCATCGCCGTGCTGCTGTTCCTGATGCCGATGTACGCCATCCGCCGCGTGCCGTCGATGCGCAAGTACAGTGGCGCGCTGTCTAACGTCTTCGTAGTGGTGGTTGGCCTGGTTGCGCTGACTTCTGTGGTGTACGGCCTGTTGGGCTGATCCGTCGTTCGCTTTGAGAAATGTCCGGGCTGCTTGTAGCAACCCGGACATTTTTTTGTCCACAAAAACTGTCAGGCAATAGAACAATTTCACTGAACCCCATAGGCACCCGGCCGCCTTCATGCTTAACTCAGTGTCCTTTTCAAACCCCGCATAAGGATTTCGTCCATGGCTCAAGTGACTCTCAAAGGCAACCCGGTTCAGGTCAACGGCGAGCTGCCAAAAGCCGGTGCCCAGGCTCCGGCCTTCTCCCTGGTAGGTGAAGGCCTGGCCGACAAGTCGCTGAAGGACTTCGCCGGCAAGCGCAAGGTGCTGAACATCTTCCCAAGCGTCGATACCCCGACCTGCGCTACCTCGGTGCGCAAGTTCAACGCCCAGGCCAACGATGTGGCCAATACCGTGGTGCTGTGCATCTCTGCCGACCTGCCGTTCGCCCAGGCGCGCTTCTGCGGCGCCGAAGGCCTGGAGAACGTGAAGAACCTGTCGACCCTGCGTGGTCGCGAGTTCCTCGAAAACTACGGTGTTGCCATTGCCGACGGCCCGCTGGCCGGCCTGGCTGCCCGCGCCGTGGTGGTGCTGGACGAAAACGACAAGGTGCTGCACAGCGAGCTGGTAGGCGAAATCGCTGACGAGCCGAACTATGACGCGGCACTGGCGGTGTTGAAGTAAGAATGGTGCAGGGCTGATGCCAGTCAGTTGGGCTTGTCAGGGCCGCAAAGCGGCCCTAAATCGCTTAGCTGGCTGGCATTGAGCGTAACGAAGGCCTTTATCGAAGGTTTCGGCCTCGGAACTCTTCAGTACGCTGCCTCTCCAAGCAACACCCTGTAACGGCCCGGAACGCTTTCCGGGCCGTTTTCATTTAAAGTTCAGCCTCTTGGCAACGTCAGGCAAAGGTAAACCTCTGGTAAAGGGCCTTTGCTAAAAGAGTGCCAGTGCTTATCGTTCACCTTCCCAAGTCGTCATTCCGAACAAGGTTCGTTCAACCCATGCGAGTTTCCGTCTCCCGATCCCCTCGTCGCTGGCTCGTTGGCCTGCTGATCCTGCTGCTGGTGGCCCTGCTGGCCTGGTGGTTGTGGCCCGCTGCAACGCCTGCCCCAAAAGAAGCGGGCGGGGGTCGCCCGGGCAAGGGCATGGGCATCGGTATGGGCCGTCCCGGCTTCGGCGGCTCCACCGAAGCGGTGCCAGTGCGTGTGGAACCTGCACGGGTGGGCGACTTTCCGCTCTACTACAAGGCGCTTGGCACGGTTACCGCGACCAATACCGTCAACGTGCGTAGCCGTGTTGCCGGTGAGCTGGTGAAAATCCACTTCAAGGAGGGCCAGCAGGTCAAGGCTGGCGACTTGCTCGCCGAGATCGACCCGCGTTCCTACCGCATCGCGCTGCAGCAGGCCGAAGGCACGCTGGCGCAAAACCGGGCGCAACTCAAGAACGCCCAAGTCGACCTGGCGCGCTATAAAGGCCTGTACGCCGAAGACAGCATCGCCAAGCAGACGCTCGATACGTCCGAAGCCCAGGTGGCGCAGTTCCAGGGGCTGGTGAAAACCAACCAGGCTCAGGTCAATGATGCCCGCCTGAACCTTGATTTCACCCAGGTCCGCGCGCCGATCAGTGGCCGGGTGGGCCTGCGTCAGCTCGACCTGGGCAACCTGGTGGCGGCCAATGACACTACCGCCCTGGTGGTCATCACCCAGACCGAACCGATCAGCGTTGCCTTCACCTTGCCGGAAACCGAGCTGACTACCGTGCTGGAACGTTACCGCAGCGGTGCCAGCCTGCCGGTCGAGGCCTGGGACCGCGGCGACAGCAAGCTGCAGTCCACTGGCGTGCTGGCCAGCATCGACAACCAGATAGACATCACCACCGGTACCCTGAAGTTCAAAGGCCGCTTCGAGAACAAGGACATGGCCCTGTTCCCCAACCAGTTCGTCAACGTGCGCCTGTTGGCCGACACCCTCAAGCAGGTCGTCATGGCACCGGCGGCGGCCATCCAGTTCGGCAACGACGGCACCTTCGCCTATGTCGTCACTGCCGACAACACGGTCAATGTGCGCAAGCTCAAGGTGGGCCCCAGTGACGGTGAGAACAGTGTGATCCTCGAAGGCCTCAAGGCCGGTGACCGCCTGGTGCTCGAAGGCACCGACCGCCTGCGCGAAGGTTCCAAGGTCGAAGTGGTCGAAGACAGCTCGCAAGTACCGGCCACCCCCGGCCAGCACCTGCAGGGGCAGGACGGCAAAGGCTCGGCCCAGACCGGTGAAACGGCAGGCAAGGCGGGCGCATGAACCTTTCGCGCCTGTTCATCCTTCGCCCGGTCGCCACCACGCTGAGCATGCTGGCCATCGTGCTGGCCGGCCTGATCGCGTACAAGCTGCTGCCGGTTTCGGCCTTGCCGCAGGTCGATTACCCGACCATCAGGGTCATGACCCTGTATCCGGGCGCCAGCCCGCAGGTGATGACCAGCGCCGTGACCGCGCCGCTCGAGCGCCAGTTCGGCCAGATGCCGGGCCTGACCCAGATGGCATCGACCAGTTCTGGCGGTGCCTCGGTGCTGACCCTGCGCTTCAGCCTGGACATGAACATGGACGTTGCCGAGCAGCAGGTACAGGCCGCGATCAACGCCGCCAGCAACCTGCTGCCCAGCGACCTGCCGGCACCACCTGTGTACAACAAGGTCAACCCTGCCGATACCCCGGTGTTGACCCTGGCCATTTCCAGCAAAACCATGCCGCTGCCCAAGCTCAACGACCTGGTCGACACCCGCGTGGCGCAGAAGCTCGCGCAAATCGGCGGCGTGGGCATGGTCAGCATCGCCGGTGGCCAGCGCCAGGCTGTACGCATCAAGGTCAACGTCGATGCGTTGGCCGCCAATGGTCTGAACCTCGATGACGTGCGTACCCTGGTTGGCGCCTCCAACGTCAACCAGCCCAAGGGCAACTTCGATGGCCCGACCCGGGTGTCGATGCTCGATGCCAATGACCAGCTGCGTTCCCCCGAGGAGTACGCCAACCTGATCCTGGCGTACAACAACGGTGCGCCGCTGCGCCTGAAGGACGTCGCCGAAATCGTCGACGGAGCCGAGAACGAACGCCTCGCTGCCTGGGCCAACCAGAACCAGGCGGTACTGCTGAACATCCAGCGCCAGCCCGGTGCCAATGTCATCGAGGTGGTCGACCGCATCAAGGACCTGCTGCCGTCGATCACCGACAACCTGCCCGCCGGCCTCGAGGTGTCGGTGCTGACCGACCGCACCCAGACCATCCGCGCCGCGGTCAAGGATGTGCAGCACGAACTGCTGATCGCCATCGTCCTGGTGGTGATGGTGACCTTCGTCTTCCTGCGCCGCATCAGTGCCACCATCATCCCGTCGATTGCCGTGCCGCTGTCGCTGATCGGCACCTTCGGCGTGATGTACCTGGCCGGCTTCTCGATCAACAACCTGACTTTGATGGCCCTGACCATCGCCACCGGTTTTGTGGTCGATGACGCCATCGTCATGCTGGAGAACATCTCGCGGCACATCGAGGAGGGCGAAACGCCCATGCAGGCTGCGCTCAAGGGCGCGCGGCAGATCGGTTTCACCCTGATCTCCCTGACCTTCTCGCTGATTGCCGTGCTCATCCCGCTGCTGTTCATGGCCGATGTGGTGGGCCGGCTGTTCCGCGAATTCGCCATCACGCTGGCGGTGGCTATCCTGATTTCCCTGGTGGTCTCGCTGACCCTGACACCCATGATGTGCGCACGCCTGCTCAAGCGTGAACCCAAAGAAGAAGAGCAAGGCCGCTTCTACCGCGCCAGTGGTGCCTGGATCGACTGGCTGATCGACTACTACGGCCGTGGCCTGCAATGGGTGCTCCGGCACCAGCCGCTGACCTTGCTGGTGGCGGTCGCCAGCCTGGCACTGACCGTTTTCCTGTACATGGTGGTGCCCAAGGGCTTCTTCCCGGTGCAGGACACCGGGGTGATCCAGGGTATCTCCGAAGCCCCGCAGTCCACCTCGTTCGCCGCCATGAGCGAACGCCAGCAGTCGCTGAGCACGATCATCCTGCAGGATCCGGCCGTGCAGAGCCTGTCGTCCTACATCGGCGTGGACGGCGACAATGCCACGCTCAACAGTGGTCGCCTGCTGATCAACCTCAAACCCCACGGCGAGCGCGACGTGACGGCCGGCGAGGTGATCAGCCGCTTGCAGCCTCAGCTCGACAAGCTGGTCGGCATCCGCCTGTTCATGCAGCCGGTGCAAGACCTGAGCATCGAGGATCGGGTCAGCCGCACGCAGTACCAGTTCAGCCTGTCCTCGCCCGACGCCGACCTGCTCGCGCAGTGGAGCGGCAAGCTGGTCAATGCGCTGCAACAGCGGCCGGAACTGCAGGATGTGGCCAGCGACCTGCAGGACAAGGGGCTGCAGGTGTACCTGGTGATCGACCGTGACATGGCCAGCCGCCTGGGCATCGATGTATCGCAAATCACCAACGCCCTGTATGACGCCTTCGGCCAGCGGCAGATCTCGACCATCTATACCCAGGCCAGCCAGTACCGGGTGGTGCTGCAGTCGCGCGATGCAGCAAGCATCGGCCCACAGGCGCTGGAGTCGATCCACGTCAAGGCCAGTGACGGTGGTCAGGTACGCCTGTCGGCACTGGCGCGCATCGAGCAGCGCCAGGCGCAGCTGGCGATTTCACACATCGGCCAGTTCCCCGCGGTGATGATGTCGTTCAACCTGGCGCATGGTGCGTCGCTGGGCGAAGCGGTCAAGGTGATCGAGCAGGTCCAGCAGGAAATCGGCATGCCCATCGGCGTGCAGACCCGCTTCCAGGGCGCTGCCGAGGCCTTCCAGGCGTCCCTGTCGAGCACCTTGCTGCTGATCCTTGCCGCCGTGGTGACCATGTACATCGTGCTCGGCGTGCTGTACGAGAGCTACATTCACCCGATCACCATCCTCTCGACCTTGCCGTCGGCGGCGGTCGGTGCCTTGCTGGCGTTGATCCTCAGCGGCAACGACCTGGGCATGATCGCCATCATTGGCATCATTCTGCTCATCGGCATCGTCAAGAAGAACGCGATCATGATGATCGACTTCGCCCTCGAGGCCGAGCGCAACCAAGGCATGAGCCCGCACGACGCGATCTACCAGGCGGCGCTGCTGCGTTTCCGGCCGATCCTGATGACCACCCTGGCTGCGCTGTTCGGCGCAGTACCGCTGATGCTGGCCACAGGTTCCGGTGCCGAGTTGCGCCAGCCGCTGGGGCTGGTCATGGTCGGCGGCTTGCTGGTAAGCCAGGTGCTGACCCTGTTCACAACGCCGGTCATCTACCTGTACTTCGACCGCTTGGCACGGCGCTGGCGCCCGGCCACTGACACCACGCAGGCCGAGGCATGAACCTGTCCGGCCCTTTCATTCGCCGGCCTGTGGCGACCATGCTGCTGAGCCTTGCAATCATGCTGCTTGGTGGCGTCAGCTTCGGCCTGCTGCCGGTTTCGCCGTTGCCGCAGATGGACTTCCCGGTGATCGTGGTTCAAGCCAACCTGGCTGGCGCCAGCCCCGAGGTGATGGCCTCCACGGTAGCCACGCCGCTGGAACGCAAGCTTGGCAGTATCGCCGGTGTCACCACCCTGACCAGTAGCTCCAACCAGGGCTCGACCCGGGTGATCATCGGCTTCGAGCAAGGCCGGGACATCGACGGCGCCGCGCGCGAGGTGCAGGCGGCGATCAACGCCACCCGCAACCTGCTGCCCAGCGGCATGCGCAGCATGCCGACCTACAAGAAACTCAACCCGTCGCAGGCGCCGATCATGGTGCTGTCGTTGACCTCTGATGTGCTGCAGAAAGGCCAGTTGTACGATCTGGCTGACACCATCCTGTCGCAGAGCCTGGCTCAGGTAAGTGGGGTAGGGGAAGTGCAGATCGGCGGCAGTTCGCTGCCGGCTGTGCGCATTTCCGTCGAGCCGCAACTGCTCAACCAGTACAGCCTGTCCCTGGACGAAGTGCGCACTGCGGTGGCCAACGCCAACCAGCGCCGGCCGATGGGTTTCGTCGAGGACAGCGAGCGCAACTGGCAGGTACGGGCCAACGACCAGCTGGAAAAAGCCAAGGATTACGAACCGATCGTGATCCGGCAGCAGAACGGTACGATACTGCGCCTGTCCGACGTGGCGACCATCACAGACAGCGTCGAGAACCGCTACAACAGCGGCTTTTTCAACGATCAGAGTGCCGTGCTGCTGGTGGTCAACCGTCAGATCGGCGCCAACATCATCGAGACCGTCGACCAGATCCACGCGCAGTTGCCGGCCCTGCAGTCGCTGCTGCCGGCCAGCGTGCAACTGAACGTGGCCATGGACCGTTCGCCGGTCATCAAGGCCACCCTCAAGGAAGCCGAGCACACGCTGCTGATCGCCGTGGTGCTGGTGATCCTCGTGGTCTACCTGTTCCTCGGCAGCCTGCGCGCCTCGTTGATCCCCAGCCTGGCGGTACCGGTATCGCTGGTGGGGACCTTCGCGGTGATGTACCTGTGCGGTTTTTCGCTGAACAACCTGTCGCTGATGGCGTTGATCCTGGCCACAGGCCTGGTGGTGGACGATGCCATCGTGGTGCTGGAAAACATTTCGCGGCATATCGAGGACGGCCAGCCGCCGATGCGTGCGGCGTTCCTCGGCGCCAAGGAAGTTGGCTTCACCTTGCTGTCGATGAACGTCTCGCTGGTTGCGGTGTTCGTTTCGATCCTGTTCATGGGCGGCATCGTGCGCAACCTGTTCCAGGAGTTCTCGATTACCCTGGCGGCGGCGATCATCGTCTCGCTGGTGGTTTCGCTGACCCTCACCCCGATGCTCTGTGCCCGCTGGCTCAAGCCCCACCGCGCCGAACAGACGCGCCTGCAGCGCTGGAGCGACAATGTGCACAAGCGCATGGTCGAAGGCTACGATCGCAGCCTGAGTTGGGCCCTTCGCCACAAGCGCCTGACCTTGATCAGCCTGTTGGCAACCATCGGCCTGAACATCGTGCTGTATGTGGTCGTGCCGAAAACGCTGATCCCGCAGCAGGACACCGGCCAGCTGATGGGCTTCATCCGCGGTGACGACGGGCTGTCGTTCACCGTGATGCAGCCGAAGATGGAAATCTACCGCCGTGCCTTGCTGGCCGACCCGGCCGTGCAGAGTGTTGCCGGTTTCATTGGTGGCAACAGTGGTACCAACAACGCCATGGTGCTGGTGCGCCTGAAGCCGATCAGCGAGCGCAAGATCGATGCGCAGCAGGTCATCGAGCGTTTGCGCAAGGAAATGCCCAAGGTCCCTGGCGGACGGCTGTTCCTGATGGCTGACCAGGACCTGCAGCTGGGCGGCGGTGGCCGTGACCAGACCTCGTCGCAGTACCTGTACACCCTGCAGAGCGGCGATCTGGCAGCGTTGCGCCAGTGGTTCCCCAAGGTGGTCGCAGCCATGCGCGCGCTGCCCGAGCTGACCGCCATCGATGCTCGCGACGGCTCCGGTACCCAGCAGGTGACACTGGTAGTCGATCGCGACCAGGCCAAGCGCCTGGGTATCGACATGGACATGGTCACCACCGTTCTGAACAACGCTTACAGTCAACGGCAGATCTCGACCATCTACGACAGCCTCAACCAGTACCAGGTGGTGCTGGAAATCAACCCGAAATACGCCTGGGACCCAAGCAGCCTGGAGCAGGTGCAGGTGATCACCAGTGACGGGGCGCGTGTGCCCTTGTCGACCATCGCCCATTACGAGAACAGCCTGGCAAACGACCGGGTCAGCCATGAGGGCCAGTTCGCTGCCGAAGACATCGCCTTCGACGTTGCCGAAGGCTACAGCCCCGACCAGGCCATGGCGGCGGTGGAGCGGGCGGTGGCCAAGCTGGGCCTGCCCGAGGAGGTGATTGCCAAGCTGGGCGGCACGGCAGACGCCTTCGCCAAGACCCAGCAGGGCCAGCCGTTCATGATTCTTGGCGCGTTGGTGCTGGTGTATCTGGTGCTGGGCATACTGTATGAAAGCTACATTCACCCGCTGACCATCCTTTCGACCTTGCCTTCGGCTGGCGTCGGTGCCTTGCTTGCGCTCTATGTCACCGGGGGCGAATTCAGCCTGATATCCCTGCTGGGCCTGTTCCTGCTGATTGGCGTGGTGAAAAAGAACGCCATCCTGATGATCGACCTGGCGCTGCAACTGGAGCGCCATCAGGGGCTGACGCCGGAAGAGTCGATCCGCCGTGCCTGCCTGCTGCGCCTGCGGCCGATCCTGATGACCACGCTGGCGGCCATGCTCGGCGCCTTGCCACTGCTGCTCAGCCGCGCCGAGGGTGCGGAAATGCGCCAGCCGTTGGGCCTGACCATCATTGGCGGCCTGGTCTTCAGCCAAGTCCTGACCCTGTATACGACGCCGGTGGTGTACCTGTACCTCGACCGCCTGCGCCACCGATTCAACCATTGGCGCGGCGTGCGCACCGATGCCGCTCTGGATACCCCGCTATGAATTTTGCCCAGTCCCCACTCCACCGCGCCCTGCAACTGCTGACCCGCGGGCGTGGCTCACGCCTGGTCGGTGCCGGTCTGTGTGCGGCGCTGCTAAGCGCCTGTACCCTGAGCCCGGACTACCATCGCCCGGAGCTGAGCACACCGGCGCAGTTCAAACAGGCCGAGGGCTGGACCCAGGCCAACCCGTCCGATGCCATCGCCCGTGGCGCCTGGTGGGAAATCTATGGTGACGTGGGGCTCAACGCTCTGGTCGAGGAGCTCAACCGCAGCAACCAGAGTGTGGCGCAGGCCGAAGCCCAGTACCGCCAGGCCCAAGCGCTGGTGCGCAGCAGCCGTGCGTCGTTGTTCCCAAGCCTGGACCTGACCACCAGCAAGAACCGCTCGGCTCAGGGCACAGGCAGTTCGAGCTCCAGCCTTTCCAACAACAGCAGCGGTATTCGCAACACTTACAACGCGCAGCTTGGCGTGAGCTGGGAAATCGACCTGTGGGGCAAGTTGCGCGAGACCATGAACGCCAACGAGGCCAGTGCTCAAGCGAGCTTCGCCGACCTCGCCGCGATCCGCCTCAGCCAGCAGTCTGAGCTGGTGCAGAATTACCTGCAGTTGCGCGTTATCGATGAGCAGAAGCGCCTGCTGGAAGCCACCGTCGCGACGTATGAACGTTCGTTGCGCATGACCGAGAACCAGTACCGTGCAGGCGTCTCCGGCCCCGACGCAGTGGCCCAGGCACGTACCCAGCTCAAGACTACCCAAGCCGACCTGATAGATCTGGTCTGGCAGCGTGCACAGTTCGAAAACGCTATTGCCGTGCTGCTGGGCAAGGCACCCGCCGAGTTTGCCCTCGCCGACAGCAAAAGCATCCCGGCCTTGCCGCAGATTCCGGTAAGCCTACCGTCGCAACTGCTGGAGCGCCGCCCGGACATCGCTTCGGCCGAGCGCAACGTGATGGCGGCCAACGCCAACATCGGCGTGGCACGGGCCGCCTATTTCCCTGACTTGAGCCTGAGCATGAGCGGTGGTTATTCCAGCAGTACCTTCAATGACTGGATTCAGTTGCCCAATCGTTACTGGTCGGTAGGGCCGCAACTGGCGCTGACACTCTTCGATGCCGGCAAGCGCAGCGCCGAGGTTGACCGCACTGTCGCGGTATACGACCAGACCGTGGCGCAGTACCGCCAGACCGTGCTCGACGGCTTCAAGGAGGTCGAGAATTACCTGGTGCAACTCAAGGTTTACGGCGAAGAGGCGCTCGTGCGCCAGGAAGCTCTGGATGCCGCGCGTGAGTCGTTGCGCCTGACCGACAACCAGTACAGGGCCGGGCTGATCGGCTATCTGGACGTGGTCAATGTACAGACCACGGCGCTGAGCAATGAGCGCAGTGTGTTGAACCTGTTACAGGGGCGTCTGGTGGCCAGTGTGCAGCTGATCGCTGCGTTGGGCGGCGGCTGGGATGCCGGGCAAGCGTTTGCCAGTCAGGAGTGAAGGCGCGGTCTAGTGTCGAAAAAATGCCCGCTCAGGCATGAGCCAACACCTTTTTTCACCTGCCCTTCAGGCGCGACAAAAGCCGACCAATGGCAATTTGATGTCAGTGGTTCGTCGGGGGGCTCTATCGCGGGGCTGGTGGACTCTCGCAGATAATTACAGATCCATTTGAGCGCTCAGAAATCCCGTGCGTTTCGCCAAAGCTTGAGTACAATCGTCGGCTTTTTCGGGCCCCTGTCCCGTCGCTGGAACTCTCAATGCTGACCGGTAGTTACTCTGCTTCGCTGGTGCTGATTTCACTGTGCGTGGCCATCCTAGCCTCCTATACCGCCCTCGACCTGACCGGCCGCATCGCTACCGCCCAGGGCAGGGCGGTGCACCTGTGGATGGGCGGTGGGGCGCTGGCGATGGGTACTGGCGTCTGGTCGATGCACTTCATCGGCATGCTCGCCTTCAGCCTGCCGGTCGAACTGGGCTATGACATTGGCCTGACCGCCTTCTCATTGCTGATCGCCGTGCTGTCTTCGGGGTTTGCCCTATGGCTGGTTAGCCAACCGAGCCTGCCGTGGCTACAACTGGTGTTTGGCGCGCTCTTCATGGGTGCTGGCATCAGTTGCATGCATTACACCGGCATGGCGGCGTTGCGTATGCTGCCGGGCATTGACTACGACCCAACGCTGTTCGGGGCCTCGTTGGCGATCGCGGTGGGCGCTTCGGCGGCAGCGTTGTGGATAGCCTTCCGGCTGCGTCAGCATACCCCTTACGTTCGCCAGATCCGCGGACTGGCGGCTGTGCTGATGGGCGTCGCCATCGTCGGCATGCACTACACCGGCATGGCCGCAGCCAACTTCCCCCAAGGCAGTTTCTGCGGCGCGCTGGCAGGCGGGTTGCAAGGTGACGGGCTGGTCTATCTGGTTCTGATCACTACCCTGGCGGTGCTCGCAGTGGCCTTGCTGACCTCGGTTCTCGATGCTCGCCTGGAGGCACGCACTGCGGAGCTTGCGCGTTCGCTGACCCTCGCCAACCAGGAACTCACCCAGCTGGCGCTGCATGACACGCTGACCGGCCTGCCCAACCGCACGCTGCTTTCTGACCGTATCGAGCAGGCGATCGGCAAGGTGGCGGAGCAGGGCGGCTGTTTTGCGCTGATGTTCATCGACCTGGACGGCTTCAAACCGGTCAATGATGCGTTTGGTCACCATGTGGGCGACCTGCTGCTCAAGGCAGTGGCAACACGCTTGCGCGGCCACTTGCACAGCCAGGACACATTGGCGCGCATTGGCGGTGATGAGTTTGTGTTGCTGGTGGAACTGCAGGAGCCCGCGGATGCCATGGATGTGGCAGCCAAACAGGTCAACCTGGTGTCGCGGGCGTTCCGCGTGGCCGAGCATGACCTGCAATTGACGGCGAGCCTGGGGATTGTCCTGTATCCGGGTAATGGCCAAGACCAGCTGGAGTTGCTGCGCAACGCGGATGCTGCCATGTATCACGCCAAGAGCGCCGGCAAGAATGGCTACAGCTTCTTCGATGCTTCCATGAACAGCAACGCCCGCCAGCAGCTGCAGCTGCTGCAGGACCTGCGCATGGCCCTGGAGCAACGCCAGTTCCGCCTGCATTACCAGCCCAAGTTCGCCGCGCAGGCTTGCCAGCCGATCGGCGCCGAGGCCTTGTTGCGCTGGCAGCATCCGCAGCACGGGCTGCTGCTGCCGGACCGCTTCATTGGCCTGGCGGAAAAAACCGGCCTGATCATCCCGATTGGCGAATGGGTGCTGGACGAGGCCTGCCGGCAGATGCGCCAGTGGCTTGATCAGGGGTATGAAAACTGGCGCATGGCGGTCAACTTGTCCGCGATCCAGTTCTGCCATGCCGGCCTGGTTGACAGCGTTGCCCGCGCCCTGCGCGAGAACGGTTTGCCGGCCAACCGCCTGACGCTGGAAATCACCGAAACGACGGCAATGCACGATGCCGATGCCAGCCTGGCAGTCTTGCAGCGCCTGTCCGATATGGGCGTGGACCTGTCCATCGATGACTTTGGTACCGGCTACTCGAGCCTGATGTACCTCAAGCGCTTACCCGCCAATGAGCTTAAGATCGACCGCGGTTTCGTCCGTGACCTGGAGCAGGACAGCGACGATGCAGCCATTGTTTCGGCCATCGTTGCATTGGGCCAGGCGTTGGGCTTGCGTATTGTTGCCGAGGGCGTGGAGACCGGCGGGCAGCAGGATTTCCTGACCCGTCTGGGCTGTGATTCGCTACAGGGTTACCTGCTGGGCCAGCCGGTACCGGCCGAGCAGTTCATGGGGACATTGCAGGTATTGCGCAAAAGCCCCGAGGCGGTCGCCTAGCCGGCGTCACGCAGGGCGAGAACCGGTACGAAAGCATCCATTTCAGCTTCTACCGCCTCAATGATACGTTCGACATCGGCTGCCGCCATTATCGCAGTGCAGGGGATGCCAGCGATCGCCAGCAAGGTTTCGCCCGTGGCACGGTCGAACAGGCGGGCGATCATGCTGCGTGGCGCATCCATGGTGGCCTCGAAGCCCAGCGGGTGGAAGTGCCAGCGCATCACCTGGCAGGCGTTGGGGAACGTCATCTTGTTCATGCCAGCCTCCTTGTCCGTACCCGGACGCGGTGAACGGGGCCCCGCGAGCGCGGCCGTCGGGAAACTAAAGATAGCATCCGTCAGGCTGCTGTTCTGCCGAAAAAACGATAAATGCACCTACGCTTGACCCCGGTCACAAACATGGCTCCTTCGCCGTTTGGCGGCAAATGGCCAAGCAAACGTTTTCGTTGGCGGGTGTTGCCAGAGCTGCAGAAGGGTTCTGCTATTTTTAACCTCATTCGGCGCACAGCGTTTTCAGACCAGCGGTGCGAGTTGGGCAGACAGGGAGACAGTCATGCGCTATTCCACGCTCACCCAACGCATTGCCGGTGATGGCGCTGCTGCCTGGGATATCCACTACCAGGCACAGGCCCTGCGTCGCGAAGGGCGCGAAATCTTCCTGCTGTCGGTGGGCGATCCTGACTTCGATACGCCAACGGCCATTGTCGAAGCTGCGGTCTTGAGCCTTCGCCGCGGCGACACCCACTACAGTGATGTGCGTGGCAACCTTGCGCTGCGCCAGGCGATTGCACGCCGTGGTGGCCCTGAGGTCAGTGTCGAGCAGGTGATGGTGCTCGCTGGTGCACAGTGTGCGTTGTATGCCGTCTGCCAATGCCTGTTTGGAGCGGGGGACGAAGTGATCGTCGCCGAGCCCATGTATGTCACTTACCACGCTGTATTCGGCGCTTGCGGGGCGCAACCGGTACAGGTGGCGGTAAGCCCGGAGCAGGGCTTTCGGCTCGACCCGCAGGCCGTGGCGCAAGCAATAACCCCGCGTACCCGAGGGCTGCTGCTGAACACACCGCACAATCCGACCGGCAGCGCCATCTCCCCTGAGGACATGGTGCAACTCGCGCAGCTTTGTCGCGACCATGATCTTTGGCTGGTGTGCGACCAGGTCTACAGTGGCCTGCTGTACGACGGCCAAGCGGTTGCCCCGGCGCAACTGCCCGGCATGCGCGAGCGTTGCGTGATCATCGACAGTGTGTCCAAGTCGCATGCGATGAGCGGCTGGCGCGTGGGGTGGGTGGTCGGCCCCCCGGCGCTGATCGCGCACTTGGCCAATCTGGCAATGGCCATGCTGTTTGGCTTGCCGGAGTTTGTCATGCAGGGGGCCTGCGTAGCGCTGGAGCAGAACCTGCTTGCGGTACAACAGATGCGCGAGGCTTATCGTCAGCGGCGTGATCTGGTGTGCAGGGCCCTGCGCGATTGCCCCGGGGTGCGCCCTCACCGGCCGGCGGGCGGCATGTTCGTGATGCTTGATATCCGCGAAACCGGGCTGAGCGCCCAGGCTTTCGCCCAGCGGCTGTTGATTGAGGAGGGCGTTTCACTGCTGCCGGGCGATGCATTCGGGCCCAGCGCAACGGGGCATGTGCGCATGGGGCTGGTGCTTGCGGTCGAACAGTTGGAAGAAGTGTGCTGCCGCATCGCTGCCTGCGCCAGGCGTGTACTGGCCGAGCAGGCCGCCAGGGATATCGAAGGTGAAGCCGAGGATTGCCGAGTTGGACACGAGGCCTACCAGTGATAGCCTATGTGCCCCCATTTCAGCTCATGTCAGTGGCCAAGATCCCTGATCTTCAAGGCAATGACGCAGGCCGCTTTACGCCTGGAGGGCCCGATGGCGCTCCGGGCTTCGCTACAGGATTCACGTTTTGTCCGACCTTTCGCAAAATCCGCTGCTGCAGTACCTCGCCAGGCTGGCGCCTTCCAGCCAGCAAACCATGCGCTACATCTTGCAGGACGCTGCCGACCGGCTGGGTTTCATTGATTGCAACCTCGCCGATGTGCCATGGCACAAGCTTGAGCCGGGACATGTGATCGGCCTGGTTGCAGCACTGCGCACCGATGGCTATGCGCCCAACAGTTCGTCGCTTTATGTCAACGCAATACGCGGCGTGGTGAATGAAGCCTGGCGCCAGGGCCTGATCGATCACGAGCAGTTGCTGCGTATTCGTGAGGTCAAGCCGGCAACCGGCAGCCGCCTGCCGCCTGGGCGCAACCTGCGCCGTAGCCTGATTCGCGAATTGATGGATGTGTGCACCGCCGACCCGCGCCCGCAGGGTGTTCGTGATGCGGCGATCATCGCGCTGCTGTATGGCACCGGCATGCGCAAATCGGAGTCGGTAGACATCGACCTGGAGCAAGTCGACTTCCAGGCGCGCAGCCTGCAGGTGCTGGGCAAAGGCAACCGGCAACTGATCAAGTATGCCCCGCCCTGGGCCTTCGAAAAACTGCAGGCCTGGCTTGAACTGCGACGGCAGTCGCTGCCAGAGGGCGCCTCGGACGACCCCTTCCTGTTCAACCGCATCCGCCGTGGCAACCACATTACCCGTGCGCGCATCACCAAGCATGCGATCTACTACATCGCCCGTCAGCGCGGGGCGCAGGTGGGGGTGAAGATCATGCCGCATGATTTTCGCCGGGCGTTCATCACCCGGGTGATCGAAGAGCACGACCTGTCGATCGCGCAGAAGCTGGCGCATCACGCCAACATCCAGACCACTGCCAGCTACGATCGGCGCGATGACAATGAGCGGCGGCGGGCGGTGGACCGGTTCGACTATTGAGCGAGCGGGTTCACCCATCAGGCCAGCACCGTGTCAGATGGCACCAGCCGCGCCGTTGATCGTCGGCAAGCCGGCCGTCAACGTGGTCGGTGACGGCTAGTGGATACTCGACGCCAGCTCGAAGATCGGCATGTACATCAGAATGACGATCACCCCGATCAACAACCCGATGAAGGTCATCAGCAGCGGTTCAAACAGCTTCACGAACCACTCTACCCAGCGCCCTATTTCCTGGTCATGAAAGTCTGCGCAGCGTTCAAGCATCTCGCCCAGGTTCCCCGATTGCTCACCTGCCCGCAGCAAGCGCAGCGACACTGGCGTGACCAACTGCCCGGCTTCCAGCGCTTGCGACAACGGCAGGCCTTCACCCACCCCGCGACTGGCCTGCTCCAGGCCTTGTGCCGCAGCGCTTCCCAGCAGCCCGCGGGCCATGCCCATGGCCGTCAGGATGGGTATGCCGCCTTGCAGCAGAATGCCCAGCGAGCGATAGAAACGCGCCAGCTCATACATCATCAGGCGCTGATGCAAGGCTGGCATTCGCCGTATCTGGCGCGACACCCAACGCCGCAGAACGGGGTTGCGCCGCAGCAGCACCAAGGCGCCGATGCCGCCAGCCGTAGCCAGGGCCAGGGGCAACTGTTGAGCATGCAGGAACAGGCCGATCTGCATCAGCATGCGCGAAAGCCAGGGCAGTTCGCTGCCCATGCCCTCGAACACCAGGCTGAAGCGTGGCACCACGTAGCCGAGCAGGAACAGCACGACGCCACCGCCCACCAGTAGCAGTAGCAGCGGGTAGACCGAAGCCCCCACCAGTTTTTGCCGGACCAGGTCCAAGCGCTGCCGGTATCCGATATAGCGGTGCAGGGCGTCGCCAAGCGCCCCGGTACGCTCGCTGGACTGCACCAGGGCCACGTATAGCGGCGGGAATATCCGCGGCTGCTGGGCCAGGGCCTGGGACAGCGAGCGGCCTTCGTACAACTGGCCAACCAGCGCCGCCAGCACTTTACGGGTTGCCGCGGTCGGGGCTTTTTCCGCAAGGCTTTCCAGCGCATCGATCAAGGGTAGGCCGGCGTGCAGCAGCGTGGTCAGTTCCTGACTGAAGAGCAACAGGTCAAAGGCGACCTGGCGTCGCCAGGGCACACCGACCAGAGTGCCGCCTTGGCTGCGTACGCTGACGACACGCAGGCCCTGGTCTTCCACTTTGCGCCGAGCCTGTTCGGCATCCTCGGCATCGATGTGCAATTGAACCACGCCCTCTCTACCCAGGGCCTTGAGGCTGTAGCGCATGGCCTTGCTCCTCATTGCCAACTGGTAATTTCGGCGTTTTCACCATCGCCACCGGGCTGGCCGTCCTTGCCCATGGACAGCAAGTCGTACTCGCCGCCGTTTTCACCTGGCTGGCGGTAGATGTAGGCACGGCCCCACGGGTCCTGTGGAATTGCTTTCTGCAGGTAAGGGCCTGACCAGCGGGCTTCGCCACTGGGGGCGGCTACCAGTGCCTGCAAGCCCTGCTCACTGTTGGGGTAGTGGCCGACTTCCAGGCGATAAAGGTCCAAGGCCTTGCCCAGCCCTTCGATCTGCGCCCGTGCCACCTTGGCCTCGGAACGGCCCAGCTGGCTGAAGTACTTGGGCGCGACGATACCGGCCAACAAGCCGAGCACCACCAGGACCACCAGAAGTTCGAGCAGGGTGAAGCCACATTGGCGATTGGGTTTGCGCTGCATGGTGAAGCCCTCCTGCATGGGGACATGCCTTTTCAGGTTTTCATCTGCCATGCAACAGCCGTGCACGTCTGCCTCGGGGCCTTGCGCCATGCGCCATGGCAAGCGGCACAGTGCTTGCGTCGTAGCAGAAAAGCCCGGGTTTTCCGGGGTATTTCCCCCATATCGGGGGGCACGGCGGGGAGGCGACCGACATGCGTGGAATTATCTTGGGGCTGATCTGGCTGGCTGGGGCTACCGCCCAGGCTGATGTGTACATTGCCATCGATGACAAGGGCGGTTACGTGCTGACCAACGTCCACCGGCCCGGGCGCAACTATGAACGGGTCATCCGCGAGCCGGTTGCGCAGGCTGGCCCGGCCAATGCGCAATTGATCACCGGGCGGCCCTACGCCGACCTGGTGGCAGCAGCGGCGCGCATGCACAACGTGCCGCAAGCATTGCTGCATGCGCTGATCAAGGCAGAATCGGGGTACAACCCAAAGGCCCGCTCGGCCGCCGGGGCGCTTGGGCTGATGCAACTGATGCCGGGTACGGCGAAGGAGATGGGTGTTGAGGATGTGCTTGATCCGGAGGACAACGTGCAGGGCGGGGCCCGCTACCTCAAACGCATGCTGAACCTGTTCGACAACGACATCACCCTGGCCGTGGCCGCCTACAATGCCGGCCCGGATGCTGTGCGCCGACGTGGCGCGGTGCCGCCCTTCGCCGAAACCCGACGGTATGTGCCCAGTGTGCTGCGCGAATACCGCAAGTTACAGGGGCTGGCAGCGGACTCGCCGTTGTGATGGGCACCTGATGGCAGGCAGCCTTGCATCGGCCTTGCGAAAATCAATGCCATGGGTTCCCCAACTCTGGGCTATAACCTTTCAAAGGTGCTCAGCAGTGGTAGCCGCCATGGACATCGCCTCCCGTTCCGACCCACTCGAGTCACCCGCCAGCCCTGACGCTGGCACGTCGCGCAAGCCGTTCAACCTCCTGCGTTGGTACGCCTGGGTCAGCCTGGCCATCATCCTGTCGGTGGCCGCCGGCCTGGGGTTGATATCCAGCCGTTTCATCATCGACGAAAGCGTCGAGCGTGACGCGCTGCTTACCGCGCAGTTCATCACCTCGATCGCCGACGCTGAAGTACGACATGTGGCGATCCCCAATGTGCGCACCATGGGCGAACTGCTGGACCCGCGTACGGACCTTGATCCTTTGCCAGGCGTTGACCCTGTGGCGCGGCGCAAGGCCCGCGGCGAATTCCTTGACCACATCGCGCACTTGCCAGACATGCTGCTGGCCAACATCTATGCCCCGGACCGCACAGTGATCTGGTCGAGCAATCCGGCGCTGACGGGCAAGCTGATTCAGGGCGATGACGACCTGGATCGGGCGTTCGAGCACAAAATGCGGGTCTCGGCCAGTTACCACGGCTTCGAAGAGGCCCGCTCCGAGCAGAAGTTCGTGACGCCACCTGAGCAGTTGTTCATCGAGAACTACATTCCGCTGTTCGACGCAGATGGCGAACACGTCGTAGCGATGGTGGAGATATACAAGGAACCCCATGACCTGATCGTGCGCATCGAACATGGCCTGGTCCTCATCTGGCTGGCCACCACGGTGGGTGCCGGGGTGGTCTACATCGGCCTGTACGGCATCATGCGCCGCGCCGCCCGGGTGATGGCGGTGCAACAGAAGCGGCTGATCAGCAATGAAACCTACGTGGCCCTTGGCGAGGTGTCCTCGGCCGTGGCGCACAGCTTGCGCAATCCGTTGGCCAGTATCCGCTCCAGCGCCGAACTGGCTCAGGTGTACGACGAAGGGCCGGCGCAGCGCAATATCAACGAGATCATCAGCCAGGTCGACCGCATGTCGCAGTGGATCCGCCAGTTGCTGCAGTCGCTGCGGCCACTGGATGACAAGACGATACCGGTCGACCTTCCCCAAGTCCTGCAGGACAGCTTGCAGACCTTTGCCATAGCGCTGGCACGCAGTGGCGTGACCCTGGACCTGAAGCCGCTTCCGGCACTGCAGGTGATGGGGCAGCCGGAATTGCTCGGGCAGATTTTCAACAGCCTGATCGCCAACGCTCTGGAGTCGATGGAGCAGGGTGGGCGGCTGCGTGTCGAGGTGGTGAAGCAGGACAGGCGCAGCGTCACCCTGCGCCTGACCGACACCGGAAAAGGCATGAATGAACAGCAGCAGCGCATGGCGTTCAAGCCCTTCTTCACAACCAAACAAGGTGGGCTGGGGGTGGGGTTGGTACTGGTCAGACGGATCATGGAGCGTTTTGGTGGGTCGGTTCGGTTGAGTAGCCGCGAAGGCCTTGGCACTCAGGTTTCGCTCAACTTTCGGCTTGCGCGACCTTCATAAAAATCTAGAAGTAGACGCTAAGATATTGTTTTTAAAAGAACATTTTATTATTGGGTACAAATTCCCCAAAACTGGGGATCTATTCTAGATTAAAGATTAGATTCTGTTGCTAACCGATTGATTAGATTCAAATTGGTTTAGAAAGACATCCTTGGCTGACTTTTTGCAGGAAGACATAGGCGATAAATGGCGGCTGCGGCCGGCGTGGCGAAGTGCTATCAGTTAGCTACGCACGGCAAGGCAATGAGTGACAGCCTTCTGAACGGAATCCTTGCGCGGGAACCTCGCGATGCAGACGCTGGAAACCGATGTTCCCGACAAGCTCCTCGCCCAGCCCGGCAGTGGTCTGGCTACGCCCCTTCGCGAATTCAATTTGCTGCGCTGGTTTTCCGTGATCAGCTTGCTGATCATCACGTCGGTGGCAGGTGGTCTGGGCTATGTATCGACCCGCTTCGTGGTCCGCGACAGCGTGGAGCGAGACGCCATGCTCACCGCCCAATTCATCCAGGCCATGGCCCAGGCCGAAGTGCGCCATTCGCAATTGCCACCTGGCACCACCATGGGTGAGCTGCTCGATCCGCGCCTGGACCAGCAGCATCTGCAGGTGAGCCCGCAGCTGGCCATGGCGACCCGGGTCGAGTTCCTCGATCATGTCGAGCATCTTCCGGACACGTTGCTGGCCAATGTCTATGCCCGTGACCGCACCATCGTCTGGTCCACCAACCCCGATCTGGTTGGCAAGCGCATCGAGGCCGACGGCGACCTGGATCACGCCTTCCGCTCGCGCAAGGCGGTGTCTGCCAGCTACCACAAGGTCGAAGAGCACCGCGAGGAACAGAAGTTCGAGCGTGAGCCCAATTACCTGTTCATCGAAAACTACATTCCCCTGTTCGACAGCCAAGGTGAGCAGGTGCTGTCTATGGTCGAGATTTACAAAGAGCCACAGGACCTCATTCGACGCATTCAGCGCGGTTATGTGCTGATCTGGGCCTCGACCCTGGTGGGCGGGGCGCTGATCTACTTCGGCCTGTTCTGGATCGTGCGTCGCGCAGCGTCGATGCTGCACCAGCAACAGGATCGGCTGGTGGCGAGTGAAACCTATGTCGCCCTCGGCGAGATGTCCTCGGCGGTGGCCCACAGCCTGCGCAACCCATTGGCCAATATCCGCTCCAGCGCAGAGCTGGCACAGGAAATCGCCAACCCGCAGGCCCAGCAGAACATTGTCGACATCATCAGCCAGGTGGACCGTATGTCACGCTGGGTGCGCGAACTGCTGGTGTCACTGCGCCCGACCAGCGATATGCCCGAGGCTGTGGACCTGGTCGCCGCCATCAAGGATACCCGCCTGGCGTTTGCCCAGCAGATCGAGCGTAACGGCATCCGCTTTTCCTTCGACGGGCCCCAGACGCAGTGGGTAGCCAGCCAGCCTCTGCAATTGACGCAGATCCTCAACAGTCTGTTTTCCAATGCCATCGAAGCCATGCCAATGGGTGGCGAGTTGCGGGCCATGGTCTGCATACAGGAAGGTCAGCGCGCTGCATTGCTGCTAAGTGACACAGGCAAGGGCATGACCAGGCAGCAGCAACGCATGGTCTTCAAACCGTTTTTTACCACCAAGCAGGGCGGCCTCGGTGTAGGCCTGGCGCTGGTTCAGCGCATCATGGAACGTTTTGGCGGCTCGGTCAGCCTGAGCAGCCGCGAAGAGGAAGGAACCCGCGTCAGCCTCACTTTCAATATCGCAGCGGGAGGGGAACATGGAGCACAGCATCCTGGTAGTCGAGGATGATGAAATCCTTGCCAACAACATTCGCACCTATTTGAACCTGAAGGGCTTTGAGGTGACGGTGTGTAACAGTGCGGAGCTTGCCCTTGAGCAGATCAAGCGGTTCCAGCCCGACGCGGTACTCACCGACAACTCGCTGCCCGGCATGAATGGGCATGACCTGCTGCGCACGCTGGTGGCGCAGATGCCGGAGCTCAAGGTAATCATGATGACCGGCTACGGTAACGTAGAGGATGCCGTACAAGCGATGAAAGAGGGGGCTTTCCATTACCTGACCAAGCCCGTGGTGCTGGCCGAGCTCAAACTGACACTGGAAAAGGCTTTGGCCACCGAGCGGATGGAGCGCACGCTGTCGTTCTACCAGGAGCGCGAGGCGCAGAAGTCCGGGCTGCAGGCGCTGATTGGCGACTCGCCGGTGATGCTCACCCTCAAGCACACGCTGCGCCAGGTGCTCGATGCTGAACGCCGCATGGCCAATGACGACCTGCCGCCGGTGCTGGTCGAAGGCGAGACGGGTACCGGCAAGGAACTGGTTGCGCGTGCCCTGCATTTCGATGGTTCGCGCAGCAAAGGCCCGTTCATCGAGTTCAACTGCGCCTCGATCCCGGCCAACCTGCTGGAGGCTGAGTTGTTTGGCCATGAGAAGGGGGCATTCACCGACGCCAAGGAACGTCGCGTGGGGCTGGTGGAGGCCGCGGACGGCGGCACACTGTTCCTCGATGAGATCGGCGAAATGGACCTTGTGCTACAGGCCAAGCTGCTGAAACTGCTGGAGGATCGCAGTATCCGCCGCATAGGTGCGGTCAAGGAGCGCAAGGTTGACCTGCGGGTGATCAGCGCCACCAACTGCAATCTCGAACAGATGGTGCAGCAGGGCAAGTTTCGCCGGGACCTGTTCTTCCGGCTGCGCATCATCGCGCTGAAGGTACCGCGCTTGCACGCCCGCGGCCAGGACATCCTGCTGTTGGCGCGGCACTTCCTGGCCCATCACGGGCGTCGGTACGGTAAACCGAACCTGCGCTTCAGTACCGAGGCACAGAACTTGATGCTCAATTACAGCTGGCCTGGCAACGTGCGCGAGTTGCGCAACATGCTGGAACAGACGGTGTTGCTGGCACCTAATGAAGTGGTGCAGGCGCACCAGTTGAATCTATGCCTGACCCTGGTCGATGAACCCCTCACGCAGCCGATGGCCACGGTGTACGAGATGCCGCGGCATGAGCCTGAGCCTGGGACCAGTTTGCCGGACATGGAACGGGATTTGGTGTGCAGGACGCTGGACCGTACTGATTGGAACGTTACCAAGTCGGCGCGGATGCTGGGGCTGTCGCGCGATATGCTACGTTACAAGATAGAAAAGCTGGGGCTGACACGGCCTGAAAAGCGCCAGTGGTGAGCGGTTCGAAGCGGCGTTCCTGCGTTGCCAATTGCGCCCTCTTCACGGGGCAAGCCCGGGAAGAGGGCGGTACCGCTCAGCGCTGACCGCCGTCCGATCCGTTACCACCTTGGCCACCCGCGCCCTCCGACCCACTGCCTTCCATCCCAGGCAAATCACGATTGTCATTTTGCCTGGCGGGCGGGCTTTCAGGGTCGCTGCCCTGTATTCGCGGGTCGGTATCCCGTGGCATGGGCTCCTCGATCGGGTTGAGGGTGCTGTCCGCGCCCGGCTGGGGCGCCGGGTTGTGCGGATCATCCGGATGGGTCGGCCCGGTGCCGACCGCCAGGGCCAGGGGGGAGGCGAGCAGGGCAGCGAGTAACAGGCTTGTGCGCATCATGGGCAGGCTCCTTTGCGAAGGTAGGGCACGTACTTACGTTGGGCCCTACTCAAAACGCCAAGGTGCCATTACCCCGATAAGCGGTCACACCACCGTTGACAGCATCATGATGAAGATGATGCCGACCACCGACAGGATGGTCTCCATCATGCTCCAGGTCTTGAAGGTCTCGGCCACGGTCATGTTGAAGTACTGTTTGACCAGCCAGAAGCCGGCGTCGTTGACATGGGACAGAATGAGCGAACCGGCGCCGGTGGCCAGCACCAGCAGCTCACGGTTGACGCCGGGCACCAGGTCGATCACCGGGGCAACGATGCCTGCGCCGGTAATGGTGGCGACCGTCGCCGACCCCGTGGCGATGCGGATGACCGCAGCCACCAGCCAGGCCAGCATGATCGGTGAAATTTCTGCCTGTACCGCCATCTGGCCGATCACATTGCCGACCCCGGTATCGACCAGCATCTGCTTGAAACCGCCGCCTGCACCGACGATCAGCACGATGGCAGCCGTCGGCGCCAGGCTCTGGTCGAGCATCTTCATGATCTGCTGGCGGTTGAAGCCGCGCGCCGAGCCGAAGGTGTAGAAGGCCAGCAGCAGGGCAGCGAGCAGGGCGGTAATCGGGTGGCCGATCAGGTCCATCCACTGGCGAACGATGTGCTCGGCCGGTAGCACGACGTCAGCGAACGTCTTGAGCAACATCAGCACAACCGGCAGCAGCACGGTGACCAGGGTGACGGTAAAGCTCGGCAGGTTACCCTGATCGGACTCCTTGGCGATCTGGTCCATCAGTTCCTGTGACGGATTGCCCGGGATATAGCGGGAAATGAAGTTACCGTACAGCGGGCCGGCGATGATGGCAGTGGGCAGTGCCACCAGCAGGCCATAGAAGATGGTCTTGCCGATGTCGGCATTGAAAATGCCGATCGCCAGCAGTGGGCCCGGATGCGGAGGCACCAGGCCGTGCACCACCGAAAGGCCCGCCAGCAGGGGGATACCGATCTTGATCAGCGATACACCCGAGCGCCTGGCGACGATGAAGACCAGCGGAATCAGCAGTACGAAGCCGATTTCGAAGAACAGCGGGATGCCGACCAGGAACGCGGCAAACATCATGGCCCAATGCACGTTCTTCTTGCCGAAGGCGCGAATGAGGGTTTGCGCGATCTGGTCGGCGCCACCGGAGTCGGCCATCAGCTTGCCGAGCATGGTCCCCAGGGCGAGGACGATCCCGACAAAGCCCAGTACCCCACCGAAACCATCCTGGAATGACTTCATGACCTTGGCCACCGGCATACCGGAAGTCAGGCCGAGGAAACCGGCGGCGATGGTCAGGGCGACGAAGGGGTGGACTTTGAAATGGGTGATCAGCAGGATCAGCCCGATGATGGTCACCAGGGCGTCGAGCAGCAGGAAGGTATCTGTAGCCAGTCCGAACATGGTTTTAAGGCCTCGGTCTTATCGTTGTTTTTTGGCGTTGCTTGAAATTGAACTATCGGCGCTTTCAGGCGTCGGGACAGCGCTGTCTTTGGTGAGCCGGAAAAACCGCCAGGTTCATGCGGTCCGCGCCAGGTTCCGCTCACCGCAGGGCTTTAGCCAGGCGTCTACCGTCTCGGCCAGCGTGTCTATCGGCTGCGTGGCATCAAGGGGCAGGGTCAGAGGCTCGCCATGCGGGGGCTCGAGGGCGGCGAACTGACTGTCGATCAGGCTCGCCGGCATGAAATGCCCGGGGCGGGCGAGGACGCGCTTCTCGGCTTCGGCAGGGGTGAGTTCGAGAAACACGAATACCAGCTCCGGCATGGCCTGGCGCAAGGTATCGCGGTAACGGCGCTTGAGTGCGGAACAGGTGAGAATCGGGCGTTCGCCCGCCTGCACCGTGGCTTGCAACTCTTGGCCCAGGCGCACCAGCCAACCGGCTCGGTCGTCGTCGTTCAACGGCGTGCCCGCGCTCATCTTGCGGATGTTTTCGGCAGGGTGAAACGCGTCGCCTTCGATCAGGCGGCCGCCGCTTCTGGCGGCTATGGCAGCGCCGATGCAGCTTTTGCCGCAACCGGCCACGCCCATCACCACGATGGCGGACAGGGGAGAATTCATCAGTACCTCCTGCGGGGTGAGATAGCGCTGTCTCGTCGCTGACGAAACGCGAACTCCCCGGTGTTGTTGATCTTGTCGTTACGCAGTATGGACGCTCGGCAGAAAGCGCGTAGTGGCCACCACCAAAGATTACATTGCTTGCGTCCTGAGACAGCGCTACCTTAGTGGCCGTTCCCCTCCCTTGGCAAGTAGTAAAATTACAACACTCATGTCCCGCTCAGGCTCCCGCACTACCGGTCGACCCACCCTGGCAGAAGTGGCCAGGCTCTCCGGGGTTTCCCCGATTACCGCTTCCCGCGCCTTGCGCGGTGTCAGCACCGTGGCTCCGGCACTGGTGGAAAAGGTGGTGGCCGCGGCAGCGAGCCTTGGCTATATCGCCAACCCCGCTGCCCGGGCGCTGGCTTCTGCACGCAGCCAGTCGGTGGTTGTGCTGATTCCGTCGTTGTCCAACCAGCTGTTCATCGACACTCTGGAGGCCATCCACGAAGTGATGCGCCCCCGCGGGCTCGAGGTGCTGATCGGTAACTATCACTACGATATCGACGAAGAAGAGAATCTGATCCGCAATTACCTGGCGTACCAACCGTGCGGCATATTGCTCACCGGTTTCGAGCGTAGTGAGGCTTCTCGGCAGATGCTGGTGGCCAGCGGCGTGCCCTGCGTCCACATGATGGAGCTGGGTGGCACGCCTGGCATGTTGTCGGTAGGGTTTTCCCAGCAGCAGGCTGGTCGGGCTGCTGCCAGGCACCTGCTCGAGCGAGGCCGGCGGCGCCTGGCGTTTATCGCCGCGCAACTTGACCCACGGGTGATGCAGCGTGCCGAAGGGTTCCGCCAGGCGCTGGCTGAAGCCGGCATGCACGCTACCGAACTGGAGGTCCTGTCGCCGCAACCCTCGTCCATTGCTCTGGGCAGTGAACTGTTCAGCCAACTGTTGGCGCAGGCACCGGATGTGGATGGCATTTTTTTCTGCAACGACGACCTTGCCCAAGGTGCTGTGCTGCAGGCCTTGCGCCAAGGTATCGAAGTTCCAGGGAGAGTAGCCATGGTCGGGTTCAATGACCTGCCGGCTTCGGCGCATATGGTCCCCCGTCTGACCTCCATTCGCACACCGCGTGCCGCCGTTGGTCGGGGCGCGGCACAGGCGCTGCTGGCGTTGCTCGATGGCAAGCGAGTGGCTACCGAGCAGCAGGATCTGGGGTTTGAGCTGATGGTGCGAGAAAGTTCCTGAGCCCGCACGCATGGGGCGGGGATGGGCCGCACGAATACACTAATCACTAAGTGATAGCAGTTTGCTTGCACGCCGTCGGCGCCGATCTATGCTCAGAAAACCCTGCGCATAAAGGACCCCGGCGCCATGTTCGATTTCCATCGCAAGTCAGATTTGCTCGAGATTCAGCGCGCTCGCCAGGCTCTGGCAGAAACCCAGGCAAAACTCGCGGCGATCAGCCGCTCAATGGCGATGATCGAGTTTGGCCCTGACGGCACCATTTTCGATGCCAATGCGCAGTTCTGCCTGGCAATGGGCTATAGCGTCGATGAGTTGCGGGGCAAGCACCACCGATTGTTCTGCGACCCTGATTACAGCAACAGTGCCGAATATCAGCAGTTGTGGCGCGAGTTGGGCGAGGGCAAGCCAATCAGCGGCACGTTCGAGCGTATCGACAAGGCCGGCCGTGAAGTCTGGCTGGAGGCCAGCTACATGCCGGTGCTCGATGAGCGTCAGCAGGTCATCAGTGTGATCAAGGTGGCTTCCGATATCAGTCAGCGGATCAAGGATGAACACGAGAGCGAAAGCCTGCTCAAGGCCATCGGTCGCTCCATGGCGGTGGTCGAGTTCACGCCGCAGGGGCGGGTGATAAAGGCTAACGAGAATTTCCTGACTACCATGGGCTATCGCCTGGAAGAGGTAGTGGGCCGCCACCACGGCTTGTTTTGTCTGGCCCATGAGCGGGAGTCGTCTGCATACCGCGATTTCTGGGCTTCGCTGAACCGTGGCGAGTATCACTCCCATCGTTTCGAACGGGTCAACAAGCAAGGCCAGACGGTATACCTCGAGGCCTCATACAATCCGATCTTCGACAGCAAGGGCCGGCTATACAAGGTGGTCAAGTTCGCCAGCGACATCACCGCGCAGGTCAGTACGCAGCAAAGCGCCGCTGAAGCGGCCCATGCCAGTTCGGTACAGACTGATGCATGCGCACGAAAGGGCACCGAAGTGGTACAGCAAACCGTGCAAGTCATCGAGCAGATTTCCCAGGAGCTCAATGACGCGGCGCGCAGCATCGATGCCGTCAGCAAACAATCGGACGTGATCGGGCAGATTGTCCTGACCATTCGCGGCATCGCCGATCAGACCAACTTGCTGGCCTTGAATGCCGCGATCGAAGCGGCACGTGCTGGTGAACATGGGCGCGGTTTCGCTGTGGTCGCCGACGAGGTGCGCAGCCTGGCCGCACGCACCAGCAAGGCGACCCTGGAGATCGTCGATGTGGTACGGCAGAACCATGATCTTTCGCTCACGGCAGTGGCCAGCATGCAATCGAGCCTGACACGCACGGGGCGAGGTGTTGCCCTGGCTAACGAGGCAGGGACTGTGATCATGGAGATCCAGCAGGGGTCACGCCACGTGGTTGACGCGATCAGCCAGATCAATTCTACGTTGCAATTGCACTGAGGGCGTCGGAGAGTTCGCGCTGCAGGGTCTGCAGGCTGGTTTCCAGTTGCAGGCGCAGGGCGTCGGTGGGCACGCCCCGCGCCTGGGCCTGTTCGATGGCTTCGCAATCCGTGACCACGCCGCGCACCTTGAGCATCTTGGCGCCGCCCTTTATACGGTGGGCGACGGCGCGCACCGCATCGCCGTCCGGTGTACTGCCCAGGCCGCGTAGCGCCGCAAGGTCTTCGCTGGCGCTTTGCGAAAGCTGTTCAAGCAGGCGGCGGACAAGCTGTTCATCGTCCTGGGTCAGGTGGCGCAACTCGTCGAGGTTGAAGCCGCTGGCCTTTGGCTGCGGCGCAATAGGTGTGGCTTGGTTCTGCGGCAAATGGGCTTTGAGGGCGCTGAGGCCGACAGGTTTGAACAGGCAGTCGTCCATGCCACTGGCCAGGCAACGCTCATGTTCTTGGGCCTGGGCGTTGGCGGTGATCCCGATGATCGTACAGGCTGACCTGGCCAATTCATGCTCCTGCAGACGAATGCTGCGGGCCAGTTGGTGGCCGTCCATCACTGGCATGCTGCAGTCGGTGATGACCAGGTCAAATTCTTCAGCCTGCCAGAGGGCCAGCGCCGTTTGGCCATTTTCGGCCAACGTCACTCGATGGCCCAAAGTATTGAGCTGTTTCTCCAGCAACAGCAGGTTGGCCGGGTAATCATCCACCACCATGATGTTCAGGGGCCCGCTTTCACTACCTTGGCTGGGTACAGCGTGCTCGGCAGGCAGCGGGGCTTCGCAGGTCGGCAGCTGCAGCTCGACCGATACCTTGGTGCCTACACCTTCGACGCTCTGCAGGTTAAGGGTGCCGCCCATCAGTTTGGCAAGGGTGCGGCTTATCACCAGACCCAGCCCTGCGCCCTGTCGCGCCCGTGGGCCATCAGCCTGGGCAAAAGCGCTGAAGAGACGAGCCTGGTCTGTCAAACCAATGCCAATACCGGTGTCGCGCACGCTCAGCTGCACTTGCACGCTGTTGCCGGCGGTTGTCGGCTCAAGTGCCAAGGTTGCGTGAACCTCGCCCCGATCGGTGAACTTGATTGCATTGCTCAGCAGGTTGGAGAGGATTTGCTTGATCCTCAGGGCGTCTGCCAACACCCAGACGGGCCCTTCTGGTAGTTCGCAGTGCAGGCGCAGGCCCTTGACTCGTGCATTGCCGTCGAAGACCCGCAGGGTGGTGCGGACCAGTTCGACCAGGTCGGTGGCTTCTGGCTGCAGGCTCATGTGGCCGGATTCGATCCGGGAAATATCGAGGATGTCGCCAATCAGCCCCAACAGGCCAATGGCCGAATCATGCGCGGTCTGCAGGACCTGAGTATCGCAACGGCCCTTACGGCTATCTTCCAGCGCCAGTTCGAGCAGGCCGATCACCGCATTCATGGGCGTGCGGATCTCGTGGCTCATGGTCGCCAAAAAGGTGCTTTTGGTATGGCTGGCCCGTTCAGCATCGTCCTTGGCCTGGCGCAGCTGTTCGAGCAGGCCGCGGCTCAGCGACAATTGTTCCTGCAAGGCGCGCTGCGCCTCGGTACGCTGGTTTATCAGTTTGCGCAGGTAGCTGTTCCAGAACACCACGCCGGCCAGCAACAGCGCAGAAAGCACCAGCACTTGCAATGCCAGTGTGCGGTAGTTGCGCCATGGGCTGTCGCTGACCACGGTGCTGATACGCCAGCGATTGATCAGTTGGTCGAGTTCTTCAGGAGGAATGCTCAACAGGGCTTTGTCGAGAATGGCCTGCAACTGCGGCTGGTCAGGGGCGACGGCGAATGCCGCGGTCGCCGGGTCATCACCGAGCACTGCGGCTATGCGTAGCTGGTCCTTGAAAACATGAGTAATGTAGTACTTCGCGTTGATATGACTGCTGTAGGCGACGTCAGCATTGCCATTGGCGACTGCTTCCATCAAGCCTAGCGGATTGTTCACTTCTACCACTACCGCCTTGGGGTGCTGGCGTTGCACTTCTGCTCGCAGGGGTGAGCCCCGCAGCAGGGCGATACGTTTGCCCTCCAGCCCCCTGGACTGTGGCGGCCAGGGCGTCTGGCTGCGTGTGACCAGAACCCTCGGGCTGACGAGGTAGGGGCGGGTGTAGCGCAGTTGCGTCTGGCGCTTCGCACCATAACCCAGGGCCCCGATCATCTGCGCCTCGCCGCGTGCCACTTGTTCGATCATGGTCTGCACGGTGTTACGCTCGATGAGCTTGAATGTCAGCCCGGTGCGCAGGGTTATCTGCTTGAGCAGGTCGATGGTAATCCCGCTGGGCTGCTGCTGGGCATCGTTGAAGGTCAGGGGCGCAAGTGCGGCGTCGATCAGTACACTGACAGTAGGATTCTGGTCTATCCACGTCTGTTCTTCCGCGGTAAGTGCTGACAGATGGCGTTCGAGCAACAGGCTGGTGTTGCCACTTGTCCAACGGCGCAGGATGTTCAAACGCTCGCTTTCTGTGATCCTTGCCAGGGCCATGTCGATCAGGCGGCGCAGGCGCGGGTTGTCATTGGCCAGGGCGAAGGAAAAGGTGCCCGCTGGCCCACGGCAGAAATGGTCGATCTTCACCGTACCCTGGTAACTTTTGCCAATAAGAAAGTCGGTGCTGATAGCGTCGCCCAGATAGGCGTCCACCTCTCCCATTTCCACCGCTGCCAGCCCTGCCAGCGTTGAGCGATGAAGGCTCAACTGTGCTTTGGGGTAGAGCGAACGGACCGTTTCGCTCGGCAGGTAGTGATCGACCATGCCCAGGCGCACGTCTGTGAGGTCTGTGTTGTTTTTCAGGGTGCGCCCTTCGCGGGTGACGATGACTGGCAAATCGTCTGCGTAGGGCTGGCTCAGGTTCAGCTGGGCATCGGCCGCTTCGAAACTGTTGGAGCTGCCCAGCAAATCGATTTTGCCGTCGCGCAAGGCTGCAATCGCCGCATGGCGGCTGGGAAAGCGCCTGACCTCTATCGGTATCTCCAGAAGTTCGGATATTAGCCCGGCATAGTCTGCGCTCAGGCCCTCATAGTCGCTCGGGCTGATGTTGATCTCGAACGGGGGATAATCGGGACGCGAGCTGCCCAGCAACAGAACTTTGCGCTGCTGCAACCATTGGCGGTCCTGGGCATCGAGTTGCAGTGGTGAAGCGGTGCTGACAGCACGTGCCAACAAGCGCCGCGTTTCGACATCTGCCGGTGCGGCGAGCGCGGAGCCAGCCATGCCAATGGCCAGCAACAGCGCAA
This sequence comes from Pseudomonas sp. p106, assembly GCF_003936645.1. Taxonomy (NCBI): domain Bacteria; kingdom Pseudomonadati; phylum Pseudomonadota; class Gammaproteobacteria; order Pseudomonadales; family Pseudomonadaceae; genus Pseudomonas; species Pseudomonas sp. p106. The sequence continues at coordinate 3,813 of NZ_RHQR01000024.1, read as the reverse complement.
CCAGTACGCACTTCATGCCGATCACGCGCCTAATTGACGTTATTGCGTTTGGCCAGATCAACCATTTCTACCAATGATTCAGTCTTGAGCTTGTCCATGATGCGGCCACGGTAGGTGCTGATGGTCTTGGCGCTGAGGTTCATGCAATGGCCTATGTTCTTGTTGTTTTCACCACGGGCCAGACGCCGAAGCACTTCCATCTCCCGATTTGACAGGCTGCCCAGGCGCCCGTGCTCGCTGTCCAGAGTGTTGCTGTTCACCGACATCTGCGGGAAAGTCGAGTACCCCTTGACCAAGGCTTTCATGGCAAAGACAACGGCATCGAGATCTTCATCTTTGGTTACAAATGCGCCTATACCGGCATCCAGGCAACGGCGGACGTACAACTCGGTGGCCTGTCCGGTCAATACCATGATCCTGGGGACCTGTTCGAGTTGCTGCAGGCGCTTGATGACTTCCATGCCGTCGAGGCCAGGAAGCCCGATATCCAGGATCACGACGTCGGGTCGTAGGTTGCGTGCTACCTGCGCCACTTCGCTACCGTTCTCGACTTCCCCCACAACTTTGAAGCGCTCGCGCTCAAGCAGCATGCGCAGCGCGAATCGAACGGTAGAGTGATCGTCAACGATCAGCACGGTTGTCATGAGGCTAACTCCTGTCGGAATGTGGTCCGTTTCCTAAGGCTAATCAGGAATACGTCTGCAAGGTCTTTCTGCAGCGCAGCACGATACGTCCATTCCGGTTCCTTGGTAATGGCGAGTATAGATCTGTTGAGTTAGGAGGACGACTTTGTTGAAAAGTCCTACAAAATCGTCTGGGTACAAGCATCGCCAGGGTATTTTTTCGCCGATGCTTGTGGCTGCAAGTTGTTCAAGCACAGCGGGCGTGGGGCTTGAGCACGCGCTCAGTGGCAGGTGGGTTGTTGCTCAAGGCCGTGCCAACCCGGGTGGGGCGTGCGACCAATTGACCTGAGCAGTTGGGGCAGCGGCCATTGAAGTGGGTTTCTGCACAGCTTTTGCAGAATGTGCATTCGAACGAGCAGATCAGCGCGTCAGGGCTGTCGCCCGGCAGATCGCTATTGCAGCATTCGCAATTGGGGCGTAGTTCCAGCATGGGCGCGACTCCGGTCCGCGGGATGGAGCCTGGAGTCTGCTACGGTCTGTATCAGCTTGGCAATGTTCAACTGCCCCGGCGATAAAGGTGCGCATGCCCGGCGCGGTACAGGGCTGACTCGGCGAACGGAGCATCGCCCAGTACGTGCCCGACGAGAATCAGCGCGGTGCGACGAAAACCCTTCGCGGCTGCCTTCTCGACGATATCCTCGAGGGTGCCCCGTGCCCAGTCCTGATCGGGCCAAGTGGCGCGGTGAACAACGGCCACCGGGCAGTCTGCGCCGTAATGGGGGACAAGCTCATCGACGATTCGAGCCAGGTGTTTCACGCCGAGGTGGATCGCCAAGGTGCAACCATGACGCGCCAGGTCGCCCAGTTGCTCGCCTGCCGGCATGGGTGAGCTGTCCCCGTAGCGGGTTAGAATGACCGTCTGCGCCACCTCAGGCAGCGTCAGCTCGCAGCCCAGCAACGCGGCACTGGCAGCGGTAGCGGTTACACCCGGAATGATCTGGTAATCGATACCCAGGTCGCGCAGATGGCGGATCTGCTCGCCGATTGCGCCGTACAAGCTGGGATCGCCACTGTGAACACGGGCGACATCCTGGCCTTTTTCATGGGCCGCGTGCATGGCCTCCACGATTTGCTCCAGGTGCAGTTCCGCGCTGTTTATCACGGTCTCGGCCTGGTGCCCGTCGAGCACTGCCGCGGGCACCAGGGAGCCGGCGTAGATGATCACTGGGCACTGACGGATCAGGCGTTGCCCTTTGACCGTGATCAATTCCGGGTCGCCGGGGCCGGCGCCGATGAAGTAGACCGTCATGGAAAATCCTTGCAGGTGAATGGGTGGGGCAATTATCCGCCGCAGGCAAGGGCCAGGGTAGCGGCGCCGAGCGTTTGCCGCGTCACCACAAGCGCGGCGTTGCCGCGTTCATGATGGGCCATTGCCAGGGCTGCGCTCTCCGCGACGCCCCAGCAACCGCTGTGGGCGAATGCCACCGCAGAGCGGTGGCTCAGTTGTGGCTCGTAAGCCTGTAGTTGCGAGGTGTCGAACACCAGCAGGGGCAGGTTGTGACGTTCGGCGAGTTGTTGCAGGCCAGGTTCGTCGGCTTTCGACGTGATGCTGGCGATGCCGCGCAACGCCGACAGCGTCAGCCCGTGGCCATGAAGTGCCTGGTGCAGCAGCTCGTCCAGCACCTCAACCGGGCAGCCCCGGCGGCAACCAAAGCCGGCGTAAAGCGCCGGCAGCGGGTGGTGGCTTGCCATCAAGCCTGGCTGGAACGGCGGTACAGCCAGGCGCTGAGCAGGCCCAGAGCCAGCCAGAAGGCAGCGTTGGTTGCCCACGAAGCGATCTTGAACTGTGTTTCCAGGGCTTCTGGGGCCAGGCTTTCATGGACTTCGGGTTGCGGAGCGCCGATCACATGCGGCACTACCAGCAATACTGCCCCGAGGGCCTTGAGCAGCCAATGACGAGCGAACACCAGCAATGCAAGCCCCAGCGCGGTGGCGGCGGCGGTGCCAATCCACCAGTTCTGGCGCTGGCCGAGGTCTGCGGCTGCGGTGCCTGGCAGCTCTGGCGGCAGGCCCAAGGTGGGTGCCAGGCAGAACACGGCGAACCCGGCCAAGCCCCATAATGCGCCGGTGGTGACGCGGTTGGGCTCACGCAGGCTGTACAGCGCGGCAAGGATCAGGGCGAAGCCGACGGCTACGACCAGGTTGCCACCGGTGGTGGAGAGGATACGCTGCCAGCCGTCCTCCGGTGACCAGGCATCGGCACTGTGTTCGTGCGCCGTAGCATGTTCATGCCCAACGGATGCCTTGATATCGTGGCTGTGGTGCTCGGTGGAGGGGGCTGTCGATTCATAGGTCTCCGCCTCAAGAATCAGCGGTGCGACCCAGAAGCTTTGCAGCAAGGTCAACAACAAGGCTGCGAGCAGCCCGCTGAACCCGGCGGTGCGGGCAATGCGCTTGATCATGGGGCGGTCTCAGTGGCAAGGGAACGCGGCGCTGTGGCGGGTGTCGTGGGCAGCGTTGTGCACGGCTTCGATGTGTGAGAAGCCGGCAAAGTAGATCAGGCACAGGCCCAACAGGCTGGCAGCGGCGGCGATGACCACGCGCTGGCTGAGGGTGACGGGGGTGGCGATACCGTGTTTGGCGCTGGTGACGGGCATGACGCATTCCTCTGCTTTGTAGGGCATTGTGCCGATTGAGCAACAGGCAAGCGCGGCAACCCCGGGCTTGAATGGCCCAGGGAAATGCGACAGCGCCCGCCCACCGCGGGGTGTTCATGAACGCCAGGCCGGTCTCCGGGCTTGCGAGGAGGAGCAGGGCTCCTGGTAAAGCGTCACCTTCCCATGCCGTACGCTGTGGCACAGTGGTCTAGACGCTTCGCTCGCTTACCGTTGCGGGGGCAGCACCGGGGTTGTCCGGCCCTGATCGAGGGCCTGCGACGCACCGGTTTCCCGTTTCACCCCCAGAGGGGGCACCTGAACGCAAGGTGCAAGGAGAGCACGGGGCAGGGTTTGCGTCAATCGTAGGTCACGATTTGCTTGCCGTTGCCGTTGCCGTTGCCGTTGTTTGCTTTTGCTTTTGCTTTTCAGAGCGCGGTAGTACAGGCACCGCAGATTGCGACTTCAGGAGGCCGAGCGCAGGTCTTGCGAAGGGAGGTGACGGGCATGGATGCCCGTCAAGCGCTGCGGCCCAT
>NZ_RHQR01000023.1:0-89958 GCF_003936645.1 Pseudomonas sp. p106 | reverse complement strand
GTAGTTCAGTCGGTTAGAATACCGGCCTGTCACGCCGGGGGTCGCGGGTTCGAGTCCCGTCCGCTGCGCCATCTTCGTTTCGAAGCCCCTTGAACGCTTCGAAGCAGCAAAAAGAGCGATCTTCGTGTCGCTTTTTTTGTGTCCGCCCTGAGGCTTTGTTCGCCGCAAGGGTAGATCACAGTTTCAACCGGGCGAAAGCCCGAGCGATACGCAGCGGTAGTTCAGTCGGTTAGAATACCGGCCTGTCACGCCGGGGGTCGCGGGTTCGAGTCCCGTCCGCTGCGCCATCTTCGCCTCGAAGCCCTTGAACGCTTCGAAGCAAAACGAGAAAGCGACCTTAGGGTCGCTTTTTTCGTTTACGCGCCTGCAAAGTCAACATTTACACGATGCTGACAGACTCTTCACCGTCGAACGGTTTCAGTGCAAGGGTGCTGTGATGCACAATAGGCACCTCTCGACTTACCCGGAATTCGCAATGACCAGATCATCCGTCTTTGGTGCGCTCGGGCTGGCCCTGGTGCTGGCGGGCGTGACCGGTTGCTCCTCGAAAAAAACCGCTATCTATGAGCATGAGAACTTCGATGACTCGGGCACCTTCTCGCGCAGTTTCCCGGTCAGTGAAGCCGGCTCGTGCGAGGCTGCCCGGCGTGCGCTGCTGAGCCAGGGTTACATCATCACCAGCAGCGGCGCCAACCAGATTGCCGGTAACAAAAGCTTCCAGCAGAACAGCGAGAACCACCTGCAGATCAGCTTCAGCGTGACCTGCGCGCCCGACAGCAGTGACGAACAGCGTTCGACCATGTTCGCCAACGCGTTGCAGGACCGCTACGCCCTCAAGAAGTCCAATACGTCCGCCAGCCTCGGCGTGGGTGTGCTGGGTTCTGTTTCGATGCCGATCGGCTCCAGTGACGATTCGATGGTCAAGGTCGCCAGCGAGACTGTGACCGCGCCGCAGTTCTACGAGCGTTACTTTGCTCTGGTCGAAAGCTACTTGCCCAAGCCCAAGCCGAAGAAGGTCAGCAAGGCCAAGGTTGAAGCGCCTGTGCCCAAGGCCGAGAACACAGCGCCTGCCTTGGGGTTGCCTGAGCAAGTTTCGCCAGCACCTGTGAGCGCTCCTTTGGCAGAGGCGGCACCTGCTCCTGCGCCAGCAACACCGGCGCCAGCAGAACCAGCACCTGCAGCTGAGGCGGTGGCCCCGGCAAGCGAGGCCCCAGCAGCGCCGGTGGTTGATGACAGCCAGGGTTCGCAACCGGTCGCACCGCCGGCGGCGCCTGCGCCGATTCAGGTGCAGCAGGATGCACAGCCTGCCGAGGCTGAAGCATCCTCACTCTGAATGATCTTCCCTGAACAGGCGTCGACACGGCCAATCATTCGCTGTTACAGATCACCAGACGATAACTTTCTGAACACCTGCTACGTTTACCACTCATAGGCTTGTCATCATTTCTTCATCCAGCCTGCCTAGGTTGGAAGGCATGACCAACGAAGATAAAAGAGTGAAGAGGGCGCAGGGTAATGGATGAATATCAGGAAGAGCTGCTCGAGTACCAAGCCTACGAGCTGGACACCCCGGAACCGGCCGACGACGCCACCGAGCTTTGACCGACCTGCCGCTGACTGCGGCGGAATCCCCCCGGTGTGAGGCCCGTCCAGCGCTTGAATGCGCGCTGGAAGGCCTCGGCCGATGCAAAACCCAACAGGTAGGCAATCTCGCCGAAGGTCAATTCCGTATCGCGGATATAGGCCTCGGCAAGGTCGCGCCGGGTGTCGTTGAGCAAGTCGCGAAAGCGCGTGCCTTCCTCTGCCAGTTTGCGCCGCAAGGTCCAGGCGGGCAGTTGCAGGCGCAGTGCCACTTCTTCCAGGCCGGGCTCACGGCCACCGTTGAGCAGGGGGCCGAGCAAATGGGTGATGCGCTCCCCCAGGCTGCGCACCCGGGTGCGCTGCAGCATGTGCGTTTCACACAGTTGCAGCAGGTGCTGCCAGGTGCTCGGACAATGCTGGGGGTTGGCCAGCTCCAGCGTGGCCCGGCCCAGGCGCAGTCGGTTGCCACTGGCGCCAAACTGCACGGCGGTGCTGCACAATGGCTGGTACTGGGCGGCGTAGCCGGGTGCTTCGAATTCGATCTCCAGGCGCTCGGCCTGTATGGGCGTGTCGGTCAGGGCCGCAAGCTGGGCCAGCCAGCCAGTCAGCAGCGAGTCAACCACGAAACGGTTATAGGCGTTGTAGGGGCTGATTGAATAAAAGCGCAGCCATGCCCCTTGGACGTCTTCCTGAAAACTCGAATGCCCACGGTAGTTGGCGGCATACAGCGGCTCGAAACGCAGCAGTGTACGGGCGGCTTCGCCCAACGTAGGCGCCTGCGCGGCTGTGACGCCCGCCAGGCCGGCCTGGGCCAGCCGGCTCAGGCGTCCCATGTGCAGGCCCAGGGCAGGCTCCCCGCACAGCGCGATCGCAGCATGCCCCAGGTGCATGTAACGGGGGATAGACAGCCGTGCGCCGGCTTCGGCCAGGCGTGTCTGATCCAGCCCGTAACGGCGCAGCAGCGGCTGAGGATCGTGACCGAGGCCCTGGATGGCCTCAGCAAGTGGCTGGACGAAACCTACCGAGAGGTCGCCCAGGCGAACGCGGGGGCGGGACATACCCCTACAGCCACACGTTCAGCAGGCGTGCGCCCTGGCTGGGAGGGCCTGTAAGCAATTCGCCGCTCTGATGGGCGAAGCCTTGACCGTCGCTGCCCTGGTCCCAGAACTGCCCCCGCATGAATACACTCATGCTGCTGACCCCTTGGCCGGCAGCCTCGGTCAGGCGTTGCCAGGCGGTCTTCTCGCTCACTTCACCGCGCTGCAGGGCAAGCTCGGCCGCCGCATCCTGGTGCCGGTTGCCACGCCATGGCGCTTGCCAGCTGTCTTTGCCGCTCAGGAAAACCGGGTTGGCGATCAGTTGTACCTGTTGGTTCTCCAACTGCTGGTGGTTTTCCGGGTACCAGCTATCGCTGCCGATCAGCACGCCAAGACGCCCGGCCGGGGTTTGCACGACTTGTAGGGGTTGCTTGCGGCCATCATGGATGTAACGCCGTACCTGGCTGTCCGGGAATTGCTGGCGTTGTGGCTGGCCCAGCGGTGAACCATCGCTGGCGAACACCAGGCTGCTGTTGAACAACGGGCCGCCGCCGGTATGCAGCACGCCTTTTTCCACATAGGGGTCAGGCAGCACGATCGAGCCGGCCACCAAGGTCACGCCAAACTCCTTGGCCAGGCTGCCGAACAGCTGCTGGTAGTCGCGGGCCATCTGCTGAGCCTTCATGCGCAAGTGCGCGTCGGCCCGGCGGTCATCGCCGCTGGCCCGCACTATCGCCAGGCCATAGCGCAGCGGGTTGCTCAACTCCAGCCATTGCTCTGCCTCGCGGCTGCGGGTGACCTGGTACAGCTCGTTCTTTTCGCCGCGGGCCCACAGCCAGGTGCCAATGTGCTCCGGCAGCACCACCACCGTGCGCGGGCTTATCAGGCCCTGGGCACGGGCTTGTTGCAGGTAGGCCGAGAGCTTGCGGTGCAGGCGTTGCAGGTTTTGATAGTCGCTTGGGTAAAGCAGGGGCTCGACGCCCAGCAGGTTGCCCTGCTCGCCGGGCACGCCGTGGTTCAACGCCAGTTCGATGCGCAGGTCGGAGAGGTAGTGGCCTTCCGGGCGCTGTTGGGTCCAGAAGCCATAGCCGCACAGGGCGGCGATCATTACCAGCGCCAAGGCGCTTGCCAATAGTTTTCGCATGCCTTTGATTTCGTTGATACTCGCAATGACGAGGCGGTGAACCAAGAAGTCGCTGAGCATTGTGTCACAGTCGTCTTGAGCGTGCCTCGCGCAGCCGTTGATTTCAACTGGATCTGGCAGGTGCAACTTTGTCGATGATCTGCTTTGCCAGGGCGTGGTAGAGGGAAACCGGCGAAATGCAACCGGAGATGCCGGCAGCCATCAATGTCACTGCCAGCATCGGGATGGCCAGGTCCGGACTATGCGTGAGTTCCAGAACGATGACCGATGCAGTCAACGGTGAACGCGTTACGCCTGCCAGGTAGGCGCCCATTCCCAGCAATGCACACGCCTGTGGGTCAACATTGGGGATCAGGCTCAACAGCGGCTGGAATGCCGCGCCGATGCTCAGCGAAGGCGAAAACAGGCCGCCCGGTATGCCGGAGAGGTAAGAGACGACATTGGCCAGAAACTTCCAGAGAAGGAAGCTGGCATCGGTGATCGGTCGGCCTTCGAGCAAGGCACGGGTCTCTTCGTAGCCGGTGCCGAACACATGGTTGCCAGAAACCAGCCCGAGCACTGCCAGCACCAGCCCGCAGATCGCCGCGAACCGCACCGGATAGCGCCCGCGTAGTGTGCACAGACGGCCAAGTACGCCCTTATCGGTAGGCAGCACCAGCCTGGCGTAACACCCACCCAGCACTCCCCCCAACAGCGCGCATGCGGGCACCACACTCCAGCCCCAGCCTACGGGCATCCGCCCGCTTATTTCGCCAAAGTAGGCGTTGTGCCCCATCAGCCCCAGCGTGACCACGCCGCCAATCAGCACCGCCGTCAGCACCAGGCCGCTGAAGCGTTGCTCAAACGTGCGGCTCAGCTCTTCAATGGCAAAGACGACACCGGCCAGCGGGGTGTTGAACGCTGCGGCTATGCCGGCTGCGCCGCCTGCGAGGATCAGGCCGGCAATCGCGCGGCGCCCGTGCAGGCCCAATCGCTGGCCAAAGGTGTAGAGCACGGCAGCGCCGATGTGAACCGTCGGCCCCTCTCGCCCGACCGAACCCCCTACCAGCAGGGCGCCCAACGTCAGGCTCATGCGCGCGGCGGCAACGGGAATCGAAAGCAATCGGGCACGCAGGCGCCGGGATGGCATTTCCAGGGCAGCGATGACTTGAGGTATGCCGCTGCCCTTGGCGTTTTCAAACCAGCGCTGTGTCAAATACGCCAGAAGCGCGAACCCTAGGGGAGTGATGAGAAGGGGTGCCCAGGGCATCCATTCCAGCAGGCGTTCGAACGAAGCGAATGCAGCTTCGGCCAGCCAGGCGAACGCCAGTGCGACAAGCCCCACCAGCAGCGCCCCGATCCAGAACGCCAGACGCTGGCGCCATTCTCGCCAGCGTGAACGGCCGAGAGTGAGGGAGGGGAGGCGGGTACGGTCGGGCATCGTCTACGCAGTGTCAGAGTGTAAAGCCACGAGTATGACGTGTATTACCGGGGTGGCAAACCCGACAGAGGTGGTACTCAGGCAGGGCGGGAGGACGCCCGCTGCCTTCGCCCGGTACCGTCCCGCCAGGCGGGCTCGACATGCGCAGCGATTTGAGATTTTTTTCCTCGGGCGTTACGGTTCATGGCTGTTCAAGTGTACAGGCTCGGCAAACGGAGATCTTCCTGGCTGCTAATCTGGGCAGATGTCGTGGTGCCGGGGCACCCTGTGCTCATCGTTTTACAAGGAGAACTGCCGTAATGACAGCAGCCGACAAACCCAGGAGCACGCTCAATCCACCCGTCTTTTACACCAGCGCGATACTCATCTTTCTGCTGGTCTTGTACGCCACGGCTTTTCAGGAGCACGCCCAGGCGCTGTTCGAACAAGTCCAGCAATGGATCATCACCAACGCCAGCTGGTTCTACATTCTCACCGTAGCGCTGGTGTTGATCAGCGTGGTGTTTCTGGCCGTCAGCCGCTACGGCGACATCAAGCTGGGGCCTGATCACAGCGAGCCTGATTACCGAAAGAGCAGCTGGTTCGCCATGCTGTTCTCGGCAGGCATGGGCATCGGCCTGATGTTCTTTGGCGTGGCCGAGCCGGTGATGCATTTCACCACACCGCCTGTGGGCGACCCTGGCACAGTCGCCGCGGCTCGCGAAGCCATGAAGATCACATTCTTCCATTGGGGCCTGCATGCCTGGGCGATCTATGCCATCGTCGCGCTCATTCTGGCCTATTTCAGTTTCCGCAATGGCTTGCCACTGACTTTGCGCTCGGCGCTCTATCCGCTGATCGGTGAACGGATATACGGGCCTATCGGGCACGCCGTGGATGTCTTCGCCATCCTCGGCACGGTGTTCGGTGTGGCGACCTCGCTGGGTTATGGGGTACTGCAGATCAACAGCGGTTTCCACCATGTGTTCGGTCTGCCGGTAAACGCCACGGTCCAGGTCATTCTCATCACCGCCACCTGCGCGTTGGCGACGCTGTCGGTGGCCAGCGGGCTGGACAAGGGTATTCGCATCCTTTCCGAGCTCAACCTGAGCCTGGCTGTAATCCTGATGCTGTTCGTGCTGTTGCTGGGGCCCACCGTGTTTCTGCTGCAGGCCTACGTGCAGAATACCGGTGCCTACCTTTCCGACATCGTCAACAAGACCTTCAACCTCTACGCCTATGAACCCACTGACTGGATCGGTGGCTGGACCCTGCTGTACTGGGGCTGGTGGCTGTCCTGGTCGCCCTTTGTAGGCCTGTTCATCGCACGCATTTCCCGGGGGCGGACCATTCGTGAGTTCGTCTGCGGTGTACTGTTCGTACCCGCAGGCTTCACCTTGCTCTGGATGACGGTGTTCGGTGACTCAGCGATACACATGATCCTCAACGAGGGTGTCAAGGACCTGGCCGCTGTGGTCGATCAGGACAGTTCCCTGGCCCTGTTCGCCTTTCTCGAGCACTTCCCGTTCTCCAGTGTCATTTCGTTGATAGCGGTGCTCATGGTGGTGGTGTTCTTCGTCACCTCGGCGGACTCCGGCGCGCTAGTGGTCGATATGCTGGCCTCGTCCGGGCAAGGCCATTCGCCTTTGTGGCAACGCATCTTCTGGTCGGTCAGCATAGGCGCGGTCGCCATTGCGCTGCTGCTGGCCAACGGCCTCAAGGCACTGCAGACCGCGACCATTGCCAGTGCCTTGCCCTTCGCCGCCATTTTGCTGATCGCGATCTGGGGCCTGTTCAGGGCACTCAGCCTCGATGCCACCCGCCGCGGGCTGCGCAACCAGGCATTGCCCGGCCCCCGGCATACGCGCCATCCCCACGGCGGGTGGCAGCGGCGACTGCGCAATATCGCCATGATGCCGCGGCGGGCCCATGTGTCCCGCTTCATAGCCGAAGTGGTGAAGCCTGCCTGTGAAGAAGTCGCCCTGGAATTGCGCAAGCAGGGCTATGAAGTTGCGGTGAACGAGCGCGAAGATGGGCGCGTGATGCTTGAGCTCTCCCATGCTGGAGAAGGGCGCTTCCTGTATGAGGTACGCCCGCGCGCATTCAACACACCCAGTTTCGTCATGCAGGATACCGACGAGGGTTCCGATACCCGCAAATACTTCCGTGCTGAAGTCCATCTGCGCGAAGGGGGCCAGGATTACGACATCATGGGATGGAGCCGGGACGATGTGATCGGCGACATTCTCGATCAGTACGAGCGCCACCTGCACTACCTGCACGTCGTCAGCTGATCAGCACTTGCACTGCCCTGTCAGCGCGTTCAGGGCAGTGCTTTGCGCTGATCTGCGGCATCACCCGGTTCGCATGCCCAGAAATCCACGGCAGCAATGGTGTGGGTCGGTGGTCCCAGCCAGTGGGAAAGGGGCTGGCAACGGCCCTTGACGCACAATTGATAGTCGCCGGCCTCCGGCGTGCGTCCGGCATGCAGAGGTTGCAGCGGGGGCAGATGACGATGGTAGTGCCATGCCCCATCACGCAGGCGAGCGTCGTCCGGGATCTCCATGCCGGCACCGCTGCCCCGCACCCGAGCCTCCTGCAGCACGAGGCCTGCGGGTGTCACCTGATAATCCTCCTCCCAGCGGACCTTCTCCACACTGTGCTCCCAGGCCAGGGTAACCTCCTGCAACGGCAGGCTTGCCCAAACCACACCGGCAAGCCCGATGCACAGGCTGGTCATGCAGGTTGCCGCGGCAATGGCCGGCTGCGCCAGTAATGCCAGCCCATGACGGCAATGCCCAGGGCGAAGCCGACCTCGTCGCTGATGGGCAATGCAAGAATCAGTGCTACGCCAGCCATGAATGCCAACAGCCGTTCCCACCATGGCATGGGCATGCGCCAGTGGCCGGTGGCTGCGCACCCCCAGAGTGCCACTGCAAACATGGCCTTGATCAGCATGTACAGCGTTGCGCCGAGGCTGTCGCCTTGCATCATCAACGCCGGGTCATACACCGCCATGAACGGTACGACGAAACCGGCCAATGCAATGCGCACAGCCCAGAAGCTGATCAACAGCCCTTTCTCCTTGGCGATGGGGGCGGCGGCAAAGCAGGCTAATGCCACCGGCGGCGTCAGGTCGGCAAGGATGCCGAAATAAAACACGAACATGTGCGAAACGATCAGCGGCACGCCAAGCTCCAGCAGGGCCGGAGCAGCGATGGAACTGGTGATGATGTAATTGGGAATGGTCGGGATACCCATGCCCAGTACCAGGCAGGTCAACATGGTCAGAAGCAGGGACAGGAACAGGTTTTCGCGGCCCAGGTCGAGAATGTAGCCGGCGAAGGTCGTGGCCAGGCCGGTGAGCGAGGTGACACCGATGATCACCCCGACCAAGGCGCATGCAATACCGACCGGTACCGCGTGGCGCGCACCTTCGGCCAGGGCCATGACGCAGGCACGAAGTGTGGCACGGCCACCCTGTATGAACGCGCAGGCGATGGCGAGCGAGGCAATCACCAGCAGGATGACACCGATGCCCATACGGAAGAATCCTGAACAGATGACCCCCAGCGCAACCCAAAAGGCCGCCCGCAGCCATGTCTGTTGCGCCCGCAGGATGATTGCCGAACCAAGAATGACGATGGCAGTCAGTGCCAGGCCGACCATTCCCGAATACAGCGGTGTGCGGCCGGAGAACAACAGGCCGACCAGCACTATCAGAGGGATCAGCAGGAACCAGCGTTGGCGCACTGCATCCCAGGCACTCGGGCATTGCTCGCGGGGTAGACCATGCAGCTGGCTGCGCCGGGCTTCCAGGTGCACCATCCAGTAGACCGAGCCGAAATACAGCAAGGCCGGAATGAGCGCGGCCTTCGCCACTTCGGCATAGGGTACGTTGATGGTCTCGGCCATGATGAACGCCACCGCGCCCATGACCGGTGGCATCAACTGGCTGCCCATGCTTGCGGTCGCCTCCACGCCACCGGCAAATGCCGGCTTGTAGCCGAAGCGCTTCATCAGCGGGATGGTGAACTGCCCGGTGGTGACCACGTTCGCCACCCCAGAGCCGGTGATGGTCCCCATCAGCGCCGAGGAGAATACCGAGACTTTGGCCGGCCCCCCGCTGCGATGGCCGAACAGGCCCATGGCAAAGTCAGTGAACAGCCGGATCATGCCGGCCTGTTCAAGGAACGCGCCGAACAGGATGAACAGGTAGATATAGGTCGCCGAAACATAGGTGGGCGTGCCATACAGCCCCTCGGTTCCGAAGGCCAGTTGGTTGACGATCTGATCGAGGCCGTAGCCGCGATGCGCAAGGTCACCGGGCAGGTGCTGGCCGAGCAGCCCGTAGGCCAGAAAAAGAGCGCAAATGATGGGCAGTGCGATGCCCATCACCCGGCGCGCTGCCTCGAACACCAGGCCGATCAGCAGCAGGCCGAACACCAGGTCACTTGTGGTCAGTTCCCCGGAGCGTTGAATCAGCTCCCCTTCGAAGTGCCACTGGTAGGCAGCGGTGGCCATGCCCGCCAGGCCCAGCAGCCAGCCAAGCGGTTGCCACGGCCTGCGATGACCGGTGAACGCGTAGCTCAGGTACACGACCAGCAGCAAGAACCCCACGTGTACTGCCCGCAGTACCTGACTGGAAATCAGCGGAAAAGCCGCCGTTGCGATCTGAAAGGTCGAAAATGCCAGGGCCACGGCAAAAAGCGTGGCAGGCCAACGGTCAGTACTGGCTTGCAGACCTTGCCCGGTATCACTCATGTGCCGCTCCCCCATGGGTCGAGTCAATAGTCAGGGGAGCAGGTTTTTCTCCTTGAAGTACCGTTCTGCGCCTGGATGCAGTGGAATGGGCAGGTTTCTCGCAGCATTCTGTGCCTGGATATCGTTTGCTGCCGAGTGGGCGGTGACCAGGCGCGGCAGGTTTTCGAAGATCAGCCGGGTCATGTCGTAGGCCATGTCATCGCTGATATCGGCGCGTGTGACCAGGATGTTGGTGATGGCTGCGGTAGGCACGTCAGCATCCTGGCCATCGTATGTCTTGGCGGGAATGGTCGCGGGTTGATAGGCGCTGTTGCCGATTTTGCTCACGATGGCGGCTGGCACGGGTACGAACACTACCGGCAGGGTAGCGGCCAGGTCACGGATTGCCGCCTGACCGAGCCCGGAAGATTGCAGTGTGGCGTCCAGCTGACGGTTCTTGATCAGCTCTACAGATTCGGCATACGGCAGGTATTCGACCTTGCCCAGGTCCTCATAGCTGAGCCCTGCGGCCTTGAAGATGGCGCGGGCGTTGAGCTCGGTGCCGGACTTCGGCGCACCGACCGAGATACGTTTGCCTTTGAGGTCTTCCAGCGAGGTGATGCCTGACTCCTTGCTGGCGACGATCTGGATGTAGTTGGGGTAGGTGCCGGCGATGGCGCGCAGTTTCTTCAGGGGCGCCTTGAAGCCGGCTTCGGCATCTCCGTTCCAGGCATCCGCCACCGAATCTCCCAGCGCGAACGCCAGTTCGCCACGGCCGGCTTGCAGCAGATTGAGGTTTTCCACCGATGCCTTGGTGGCTTGCACTGAAGTCTTGCTGCCCTCGATGCCATGGCTGTAGATCTGTGATATCCCAACGCCGATGGGATAGTAGACGCCGCTGGTGCCACCTGTGAGGATGTTGATGAAGGTTGGCGCGGCCTGGGCTGTTGCGCAAGCTGCCAGTACGGTGCTGGCCAATGCCAGGCGAAGGGCTCGGTTCATGGGGATATTCTCCGCTTATTGTTCTAGTTCCCTGCGTCAGTAAACCTAGAACGAATAAACGGATCCTGCCCGGATTTATTGCTGCCCCCACGTGCTGCCCTGCAATCAGAACCTCCAGAAGGCAGGCGCGACGAGCACCAGCACGGTGAGAATCTCGAGGCGGCCTAACAGCATGCCGATGGTCAGTAGCCACTTCGCAGCGTCCGGTAGTGAGCTGAAGTTGCCGGCCGGCCCGATCACGCTGCCCAGCCCTGGCCCGACGTTGCACACAGCTGTCGCCGCGCCACTCAGGGCAGTGGTCCAGTCAAGCCCTATCAGGGTCAGCGCCAGGGCGATCACGGCAATGGTGACGGAAAAGAAGAAGGAGAACGTCAGCAATGAGCGCACGATTTCTTCATCAATGGGGTGACCATTGTACTTCTTCGAGATCATCGCCCGCGGGTGAATCAGCTGTTTCAAACTGCTGACCAGCAGTGACGCGGCGACTTGAAAGCGGAATATTTTCAGTCCGCCGGCTGTGGAGCCCGAACATCCACCGACAAAAGTCAGGTAGAAGAACAACAGCATGGCGAAGCTGCCCCAGAGCGTGTAGTCCCCTACCGCAATGCCGGTGGTCGTAACGATCGACGTCACATTGACCGCCACGATGCGAAAAGCATCCCACCACGAAAAGTCGCTGTGCCAGCAGAGCCAGGTCCCTACCGTGACCCAGACAAGCAGGAGAAAGCCGAGAAAGCCACGCACCTGATGGTCCTTGAACAGGATGCGCCGATGGCCACGCAAGGTCGCTACATACAGGGCGAAGGGCAGGCTTCCGAGGATCATGATCACTACCGCCACCCAATGCACAGCGGGCTGAGTCCAGTGGCCAAGCGATGCATCGGACGTCGAAAAGCCACCCGTGGAGATCAGCGACATCGAATGATTGATGGCGTCGAAAGGGGTCATGCCGGCGGCCCACAGGGCCAATGTACCGAGTGCTGTCAGCCCCAGGTAGATCACCAGGATCATTTTTGCCGCGACGTGTGAACGGGGCGTCACTTTGTCCGACCAGTCCGAGGACTCGGTCTGGAACAGGCGCATGCCGCCCACGCGCAGCAACGGCAAGATCGCGACGGCCATGCCGATGAAGCCTATGCCTCCCAGCCAGTGCAGCAGCGATCGCCAGATCAGCAGGCCGGGCGATGCGCTGTCCAGGCCGGTAAGTACCGTCGAGCCCGTGGTGGTGATGCCCGACATGGTCTCAAAGAATGCATCTGTGTAGCTGATATGCCGGATGAACACCATGGGCAGGGCTGCGAACGCGCAGACGATGACCCAGCTGGCTGTGGTCAGGAAGTACATGTCTCGGGCCCTTAGCTGCGGCGCATCGGGTATGCCACGAGCCACCAGCACAAGGCCTGCGCACAGGGCTATGAGGCTGGACCAGAGGAAGGCACCGAGGTCGTCGCTAAGGCCATACAGCAGCAGCGTGGCCATGGGGATGACCATGCTGACCGCCAGGGTAATCAGGAATACGCCGATGATGAAGGCGATGAAGCGCAAAGCAGGCAGAGGCATCGAGCAGGCTCACAGGGGCAATGACCGGCAGTATCGACTGCCATTGCATAATGTCGAGTAAAAAAGGCGTAAAAGTGCGGGTGTGTCTCACCGCCGGTACTGCAGTTCGCCTGTGCAGGATGATCAGTAAGTTGTCAGTTTCGATCATTGA
Organism: Pseudomonas sp. p106; assembly: GCF_003936645.1. Taxonomy (NCBI): domain Bacteria; kingdom Pseudomonadati; phylum Pseudomonadota; class Gammaproteobacteria; order Pseudomonadales; family Pseudomonadaceae; genus Pseudomonas; species Pseudomonas sp. p106. The sequence goes on along the minus strand of NZ_RHQR01000023.1, from coordinate 77,341 downwards.
GCGCATTCAAACGGCTGTTTAATGTCGTTGGCAGATAAACGACGGGGCCCGCCGAGGCACCCGCATTCCGTGATCACGCCACATGGGGAACCGTTCCATGGCTGCCGACCGCTATCCGCACTTGCTGGCCCCGCTCGACCTGGGCTTCACCACCTTGGCCAACCGCACCCTGATGGGCTCGATGCACACCGGCCTTGAGGAGCGTCCCGGCGGCTTCGAACGCATGGCTGCGTATTTTGCAGAGCGTGCCCGTGGCGGCGTTGGGCTGATGGTCACTGGCGGTATCGCGCCCAACGATGAAGGTGGCGTGTATTCCGGCGCAGCCAAGTTGAGCACCGAGGAGGAGGCTGACAAGCACCGCATCGTCACCGAGGCCGTGCATGCCGCTGGCGGCAAGATCTGCCTGCAGATCCTGCATGCCGGGCGCTATGCCTACAGCCCCCGGCAGGTGGCGCCCAGTGCGATCCAGGCGCCGATCAACCCGTTCAAGCCTAAAGAGCTGGACGAGGCCGGGATCGAGAAGCAGATCGCCGATTTCGTCAATTGTGCCGTGCTGGCACAGCGCGCCGGTTACGATGGCGTCGAAATCATGGGGTCGGAAGGCTACTTCATCAACCAGTTCCTTGCCGCCCACACCAACCACCGTACTGACCGCTGGGGCGGCAGCTATGAAAACCGCATGCGCCTGGCGGTCGAGATCGTCAGCCGGGTGCGCGAGGCCGTGGGGCCGAATTTCATCATCATCTTCCGCCTGTCGATGCTCGACCTGGTCGAGGGCGGCAGCACCTGGGACGAGATCGAGTTGCTGGCCAAAGCCGTCGAACGGGCTGGCGCGACCCTCATCAACACGGGTATCGGCTGGCACGAGGCGCGCATCCCGACCATCGCCACCAAGGTGCCGCGCGCGGCGTTCAGCAAAGTCACCGCCAAGCTGCGCGGGGCGGTGACCATTCCGTTGATCACCACCAACCGCATCAATACCCCCGAAGTGGCTGAAGCCGTGCTGGCCGAGGGCGATGCCGACATGGTCTCGATGGCCAGGCCGTTCCTGGCCGACCCGGAGTTCGTCAACAAGGCGGCGCAGGGGCGCGGCGATGAAATCAATACCTGCATCGGCTGTAACCAGGCGTGCCTGGATCATACGTTCGGCGGCAAGCTGACCAGTTGCCTGGTCAACCCGCGGGCCTGCCACGAAACCGAACTCAATTACCTGCCGGTGCGCACGGTCAAGCGCATTGCCGTGGTGGGTGCCGGCCCGGCCGGCCTGGCGGCTGCCACCGTGGCCGCAGAGCGCGGCCACGAGGTGACGCTGTTCGATGCAGCCAGCGAAATTGGCGGGCAGTTCAACGTGGCCAAGCGGGTGCCGGGCAAGGAGGAGTTCTTCGAGACCCTGCGCTATTTCGGCAACAAGTTGAAAAGCACGGGTGTCGACCTGCGGTTGAACACCCGGGTCGATGTGCCGGCCCTGCTGGAAGGCGCTTTCGACGAGATCATCCTGGCCACCGGCATCGCGCCGCGTACGCCGGCCATTCCAGGCGTCGAGCATGCCAAAGTGCTCAGCTACCTGGACGTACTGCTCCAGCGCAAGCCAGTGGGTGAGTCGGTTGCGGTGATCGGCGCTGGCGGCATCGGTTTTGACGTCAGCGAATACCTGGTGCATCAGGGCGTGGCCAGCAGCCAGGACCGGGAGGCGTTCTGGAAGGAGTGGGGCATCGACCGCGAGCTGCAGGCGCGAGGCGGCGTGGCGGGCATCAAGCCCGAGCCGCATGCACCGGCACGGCAGGTGTACCTGCTGCAGCGCAAGAAGGCCAAGGTGGGCGATGGCCTGGGCAAGACCACCGGCTGGATCCACCGCACGGGCCTGAAAAACAAGCAGGTACAGATGCTCAACAGCGTCGAGTACCTGAGGATCGACGATGCGGGCCTGCACATCCGCGTAGCTGAAGGTGAGCCGCAGGTACTGGCGGTGGACAACGTGGTGATCTGCGCCGGGCAGGAGCCGCTGCGGGAGCTGCACGAAGGGCTGCTGGCTGCGGGGCAGTCGGTACACCTGATCGGCGGCGCGGATGTGGCGGCCGAGCTGGATGCCAAACGGGCGATCAACCAGGGCTCGCGTCTGGCTGCAGAGCTTTGAGATGGCCGGGGCCGCAAAGCGGCCCCAGGTTTTCACTGGTAGACTGACGGCCTCGCATCTGGCGCTCACACATGTCTACCCGCTTCCATGACCTTCCCCAGGCGCCATTACAGCCCCTCGAACTTGCCTGGCTGAAAAGCGCCAACGTTGATGTCGCCATCCTGCGCCTGGACCTGATCGACCCTCTGATCAGCGGCAACAAATGGTTCAAGCTGCGCCACCACCTGCAGCACGCCCACGCCTCGGGCGCCGCCGGGCTGATCAGCCTCGGCGGCAATCACTCCAACCACCTCCATGCCCTGGCCGCCGCCGGCAAGCGCTTCGGCTTCGCCACCGCTGGTCTGTTGCGCGGCCATGCCCAGGACACCCCCACGGTGCGTGATCTGCAGGCGCTGGGGATGCAATTGCACTGGCTTGGTTACGCAGGCTACCGTGCCCGTCATGACCCTGGCTTCTGGGCACCTTGGCAAGCGCTGTATCCCGGCTGGCACTGCATTCCCGAAGGCGGTGGCGGGCAGGCTGGTGCCCAGGGGTGTGCCTTGATCGTCGAGCAGGCCAAGGCCCAGTTGGGCACATTGGGTTGGCCGGACTATGACGCCTGGTGGCTGGCCGCTGGCACCGGGACCACGCTGGCTGGCCTGGTGCTGGCCGAGGCCGGCGCGCACAGGGTGCATGGCGCCCTGGCAGTGCCCCTGGACCATGGTGTACCCGAGACCATAACGGCGCTGGCCGGTACGGCCGGGTACCAGTTGCACGAGGCCTGCCGAGAGGGTTTTGCCAGGCTCGATGATGAGCTGCAGGCTTTCATCGAACAGGCTGAGGCCAGCACGGGTGTCCCTTTAGAGGCGCTTTACACCGGCAAGGCACTGATGGCCCTGCGTGGGCAGGTCGAGGCCGGGCTGTTCAAGCCTGGCACTCGCCTGATCTTTTTGCACACCGGTGGCCTGCAGGGCCGACGCGGCTACTTGTAGGGCAGCATGCGCAGCAGCGTGTTGTCGCGCACTACGTAGTGGTGATAAAGCCCGGCCAGCGCGTGCAGGCCGATCAGCCAGTACCCCCAGCTGCCCACGCGTTCATGCCAGCCCTTGATGAACTTGGCCAGGTCCGGATCCGCCGCGATCAGGTGCGGCAACTCCAGGCCATAGAAGGGCACCGGTTTGTCGGCGGCACTGAGGATCAGCCAGCCGGCCAGCGGCAAGCCGATCATCAACAGGTACAGTGCCAGGTGCATCAGGTGGGCAAGCCCGGTCTGCCAGGCGGGAGGCTTGGGCACAATGGGCGGCGCAGGGCGGATCAGGCGCACGGCCAGGCGCAGCCAGACCAGTACGAACACCGTCAGGCCGAGCATGAAATGCAGGTCCTTCATCAGGTTGCGCTCGGCGCTGTCCTTGGGGAACAGGCCACGCAACTCGATGCAGGCGTAGACAGCGGCCAGCAGCACCAGCATCAGCCAATGCAGGGCGATGGACAGGCGTGCGTAGTGGGGCGCGGGGCTGGATGAAACCATGGGTGGTCCTCGTCATCAGGTCGGAAGTGGCGCTCTTGGCGGCGCTCAGAGGTAACTGTAATCGCTGCTGGGATTAAATCATTGCGCTGGGTCGGTGAAAGGGTGTTTGCGGCCTGCGCCGCTTCGCGCGCAGGCCCGCAATACCCCGCGGTTTTCAATGCCGTGGTCTACCCGCGAATGGGCAAGTGCGGCCAGCTGTCGGCCACCAGAAACAGGCGGTCCACCTCATGCCATTCGCCTTCCGGGCCTGGTTCAAGCCTGACCAGCATCTGCGCCGGTGCTTGCGGGTCAAGCCCCTCAAGCCATTGAGCGAACTGCCGCGCGGTCCAGCCTTGATCTGCCTCGAACCTTGCCGGTGCCAGCCAGGCATGGCGGGGCAGGGGCTGCCAGCGTCCCACCTCGGCCATTGCCCAATCCCGCCGCCGCAACCACCGCCCGCGCAGGTGCAGCGGGTTGGCCCCCGCGGGCGATTCGGCGTGCCCAGGCCACGGATAGAACAGATACCCCGCCAGCCACAGGTGTGCCTGTACCTGGCCAATACCAAGCCCGGCCAGCGCCTCACGGCTCTGCGTGCCACCCGACATGGGCAATTGGTGCCCGGCCAGGTGCGCCAGTTTGGTACCCAGCCGGTCATGGCAACCCGGCCCTAGCCACTGCGCCGGGTCATGGCCTTGGCCGTCCGTTGGCCCCAGGTAAAGCTTTATGGCCAGCTCCAGATGGTGAGTACCGTCGGCGTCGCGCAGCACAATGTCCAACTCGCCCAGCGTGCGCCCACCGGTGCGGATCGCCAGGTTGGCCGCCAGCAGCTCGACACCGGGCGCCTGGGCCAGGGCGAACTGCCACAGGCCTTCGTAGTACAGGCCCAGGCGCCGGCTGGTGCTGTTTGCCAGCCATTCACGCAGGGGCTGATCGTCGGCGTCCAGCGCCTGTAACCAGTCTTTCAGCCGCTGGGGATCCGCCGCCCAGGTGCTGCCTGCCAGCGGATGGCGCTGGGGGCAGGGCGGTGTGCTCAGCAGCGGTGGCGACAGCAGCGTCCAGGCCAGGTCGCGCACGGCGGCGCGGCGCAATTGGCGAGGCTGGTCGTGGAGTTCGGCGAAAGGCATCATGCTGCGAGCATAGCCGGTTTGCCGCTGCCCGGTCGTTTCGCCCATAATCGCGGCATAGTCACCCGCCGCAGAGCCTTGCAGGAGCCCCATGGAGCAATTTCGCAATATCGGTATCATCGGCCGCCTTGGCAGCTCGCAGGTGCTCGACACCATTCGCCGACTGAAAAAATTCCTCCTCGAGCGCCACCTGCACGTGATCCTCGAGGACACCATTGCCGAAGTGCTGCCTGGCCACGGCCTGCAGACCTCCACGCGCAAGCTGCTGGGCGAAGTATGCGACCTGGTCATCGTCGTCGGCGGTGACGGCAGCCTGCTCGGCGCCGCGCGTGCTCTGGCACGGCACAACATCCCTGTCCTGGGGATCAACCGCGGCAACCTGGGCTTCCTCACCGATATTCGCCCGGACGAGCTGGAAGAAAAGGTCGCCGCAGTGCTTGACGGCCACTACCTGGTGGAAAACCGCTTCCTGCTGCAGGCCGAGGTGCGCCGCCACCACGAGGCCATCGGCCAGGGTGATGCGCTCAACGATGTGGTCCTGCACCCGGGCAAGTCGACGCGGATGATCGAGTTCGAGATCTACATCGACGGCCAGTTCGTCTGCAGCCAAAAGGCCGACGGCCTGATCGTCGCCACCCCCACCGGCTCGACCGCCTACGCGCTGTCGGCCGGCGGCCCGATCATGCACCCCAAGCTCGACGCCATTGTCATTGTGCCCATGTACCCGCACACCCTGTCGGGCCGCCCGATCGTGGTCGACGGCAACAGCGAGCTGAAGATCGTGGTGTCCAAGGACCTGCAGATCTACCCGCAGGTATCCTGTGACGGCCAGAACCACTTCACCTGCGCCCCCGGCGATACCATCACCGTGAGCAAGAAGCCGCAGAAACTGCGCCTGATCCACCCGCTGGGCCACAATTACTACGAGGTTTGCCGCACCAAGCTCGGTTGGGGCAGCCGCCTGGGGGGCAGGGACGACTGATGTTCGATCCGGCGCGAAGTTTCGACATCATCGGTGACGTGCATGGCTGTGCGCTGACCCTCGAACGCCTGCTCGACACCCTCGGCTACAAGCGTGTCGGTGGCGTCTGGTGCCACCCGCGGCGTCAGGCGCTGTTCCTCGGCGACATCGTCGACCGCGGCCCGCGTATCCGCGAGGCGCTGCACATCGTCCACGACATGGTCGAGGCCGGCCAGGCCTTCTGTATCATGGGCAACCACGAATACAACGCCCTGGGCTGGGTAACCCCGGCGCTGCCCGGCAGCGGCAAGGCCTACGTGCGCGAGCACACGCCGCGCCATGCCCGCCTGATCGACGAGACCCTGACCCAGTTCGCCCACCACCCCGGTGACTGGCACGATTTTCTGCAGTGGTTCTACGACATGCCGCTGTTCGTCGACGCCGGGCGGTTCCGCCTGGTGCATGCCTGCTGGGACCCGCGGCTGATCGACCCGCTGCGCCAGCAATACCCCGACGGGCGCATCGACGAGCACTTCATCCAGGCCTCGGCGGTGCCCGGCAGCTTCGCTTCCACAGTCTGCAACCGCCTGTTGCGCGGCACCGACATGCGCCTGCCGGACGGCCTGACGCTGACCGGCGGCGATGGCCTGACCCGCGCCTTCTTCCGTACCAAGTTCTGGGAAGAAGACCCGAAGACCTATGGCGACATCGTCTTCCAGCCCGACGCGCTGCCCGATGAGGTGGCCCGCACGCCGCTCAGCCACACCGAGAAAAATGCCTTGCTACGCTATGCCGAAGAGGAGCCGCTGCTGTTCGTCGGCCATTACTGGCGCAGCGGCCGCCCGGCGCCGATCCGCCCCAACCTGGCCTGCCTGGACTACAGTGCGGTGCTGTACGGCAAGCTGGCGGCCTATCGGCTGGATGATGAAACCCGGATCGACCCGCACAAGTTCGTCTGGGTCGACGTCGATCGACCGCAGGCCAATCAATGAATATCGTCGAAGTGATGCGCCTGCCGCTGTCGGTCGACCTCAGCGGCTTCGTGCACCTGCTGCAACGCCTGCAGGTGCCGCACCGGGTCAGCGAAGAAGGCGAAGCCCAGGTGCTCTGGGCACCGGAAACCATGGCTGCGGATGTCCTTGAGCTGTACCAGCGCTACCCAGACGGCAACGCTGATGTCGAGCTTGCGCAGGCCCCTGCGCAAGGCGACTTGCCGGCGAAAGGGCCGACACTGGCCGAGCAGGCAAAAGCCTGCAAGGTCACCGCCGCCGTTCTCTTGCTGTGCCTGATCGTCGCTGGCCTTACCGGCCTGGGCGACAACCTCGTCACCATCAGCTGGTTCACCTTCCTGGACTACCGCGTCCAGGGTGAATACCTGCACTTCACGCCGCTGGCCCAGGGCCTTGCCGAAGGCCAATGGTGGCGCCTGGTGTCGCCGATGCTGCTGCACTTCGGCGTACTGCACCTGGCCATGAACGGCATGTGGTACTGGGAACTGGGCAAGCGCATCGAACTGCGCCAGGGCCCTTGGTTGCTGGCTGGCCTGACCTTGCTGTTCAGCCTGGTGTCCAACCTGGCCCAGCACTACACCAGTGGCCCGAGCCTGTTCGGCGGCCTGTCCGGGGTGCTGTACGGCTTGCTCGGCCATGTCTGGCTGTACCAGTGGCTGGCGCCCAACCCACACTTCAGCCTGCCCAAGGGCGTGCTGGTGATGATGCTCATCTGGCTGGTCATCTGCCTGACCGGTGTGGTCGGCCAACTCGGTTTTGGCCAGATCGCCAACGCCGCGCACGTCGGCGGGCTGCTCATCGGATGCCTGACGGGCCTCTTGGGTGGTGCGCTGGCGCGGCGTAAACTGTCCGCTTGATTTAGGAGACGCTATGTCCACGTTCGCGCAAATGATCGAAAACATCACGCCGCAGATCTACGAAAGCCTGAAAACGGCCGTGGAAATCGGCAAATGGTCCGATGGCCGCAAGCTCACCCCCGAGCAGAAGGAGCTGTCGCTGCAGGCGGTGATCGCCTGGGAGATGAAGAACCTGCCAGAAGACCAGCGTACCGGCTACATGGGGCCCCAGGAGTGCGCATCGAAGTCTGCGCCGATCCCTAACATTCTGTTCAAGTCGGACTCGGTACATTGATCGAACTCGCTCGTGGCTCTTTGAGCAAGATGGCGGTAAGCCTGGAAGCACCCGTGGTGCAGTACAGCTTTCGCCTGGATGACACGCAGGTGCCGGTCAACCCGCTGATCGGCCAGACCCTGCGCCTGCAATACCTCGGCGCCATTCACTGCAGCCATTGCGGCAAACGCACCAAGACCAGCTTCAGCCAGGGTTACTGCTACCCGTGCATGACCAAGCTGGCCCAGTGCGACGTGTGCATCATGGCGCCGGAACGCTGCCACTACGACGCCGGCACCTGCCGCGAGCCGTCCTGGGGCGAGCAGTTCTGCATGACCGACCACGTGGTCTACCTGGCCAACTCGTCTGGGGTCAAGGTTGGCATCACCCGCGCTACGCAGTTGCCCACCCGCTGGCTTGACCAGGGTGCGAGCCAGGCGTTGCCGATCATGCGCGTGGCGACCCGCCAGCAATCGGGCCTGGTCGAAGACGTATTGCGCAGCCAGGTGCCGGACCGCACCAATTGGCGCGCGCTGCTCAAGGGCGACGCTGAGGTGCTCGACCTGGTGGCCATTCGCGAGCAGATCTTCGATGCCTGCGCCGATGGCCTGCGCGATCTGCAGGCACGCTTCGGCCTGCAGGCGATCCAGCCGCTGCCCGATGCCGAAGTGGTGCAGATGAAATACCCGGTCCAGGCCTACCCGAAAAAGATCGTCAGCTTCAACCTCGACAAGGACCCGGTGGTGGAAGGCACGCTGCTGGGCATCAAGGGGCAGTACCTGATCTTCGACACCGGCGTGATCAATATTCGCAAGTACACGGCCTACCAGTTGGCCGTGCTCCAGTAAAAAGGACCTGCACATGCGTACCGAACAACCGCAAGTGATCTACCTCAAGGACTACCAGGCGCCCGAGTACCTGATCGACGAGACGCACCTGACCTTCGAGCTGTTCGAGGACCACACGCTGGTCCATGCGCAACTGGTCATGCGCCGCAACCCGGCACGCGGTGCCGGCCTGCCGCCACTGGTGCTCGACGGCCAGCAGCTCGAGCTGTTGCGCGCCTCGCTGGACGATCAGCAACTGCAGGCGAGCGACTACCAGCTCGAAGCCGACAGCCTCACGCTGCACCCCAAAGCCGAGCGTTTCACCCTCGACACCAGCGTGAAGATCCACCCCGAGAGCAACACTGCGCTGGAAGGCCTGTACAAGTCCGGCAAGATGTTCTGCACCCAGTGCGAGGCCGAGGGTTTCCGCAAGATCACTTACTACCTCGACCGCCCGGACGTGATGAGCACCTTCACCACCACGGTGATCGCCGAGCAGCATCGCTACCCGGTGCTGCTGTCCAACGGCAACCCGATCGGCAGCGGGCCGGCTGAAGATGGCCGCCATTGGGCGACCTGGGAAGACCCGTTCATGAAGCCGGCCTACCTGTTCGCGCTGGTGGCCGGTGACCTGTGGTGCGTCGAGGACACGTTCGTGCGCCAGTCCGGCCGCGACGTGACCCTGCGCATCTATGTCGAACCCGAGAACATCGACAAGTGCGACCACGCCATGGTCAGCCTGAAGAAGTCCATGCGCTGGGACGAGGAAGTCTATGGCCGTGAGTACGACCTGGACATCTTCATGATCGTCGCGGTCAACGACTTCAACATGGGCGCCATGGAAAACAAGGGCCTGAACATCTTCAACTCCAGCTGCGTGCTGGCCCGCGCCGAAACCGCCACCGATGCTGCCCACCAGCGTGTCGAAGGCGTGGTCGCCCACGAGTATTTCCACAACTGGTCGGGCAACCGCGTGACCTGCCGCGACTGGTTCCAGCTGTCGCTCAAGGAAGGTTTCACGGTGTTCCGCGACGCCGAATTCAGCGCCGACATGAACTCGCGCACGGTCAAGCGCATCGAGGACGTCGCCTACCTGCGAACCCACCAGTTTGCCGAAGATGCAGGGCCCATGGCCCACCCGGTGCGCCCGGACAGTTTCATCGAGATTTCCAACTTCTACACCCTGACCGTGTACGAGAAGGGCGCCGAAGTGGTGCGCATGGTCCGTACCCTGCTGGGCGCCGAGGGTTTCCGCAAGGGCAGCGACCTGTACTTCGAACGCCATGATGGCCAGGCGGTGACCACCGATGACTTCATCAAAGCCATGGAAGACGCCAACGGCGTCGACCTCACCCAGTTCAAGCGCTGGTACAGCCAGGCCGGCACGCCGCGCCTGGATGTCAGCGAGGTCTACGACGCCACAGCACAAACCTACAGCCTGACCTTCCGCCAGAGCTGCCCGCAGACGCCGGACAAGGCCGAGAAACTGCCGTTCGTGATCCCGGTGGAGCTGGGCCTGCTGGATGCCGAGGGCAACGACCTGCCACTGCGCCTGGCCGGTGAGGCCGCCGCTGTTGGTACTGGCCGCGTACTGTCGGTGACCGAGGCCGAGCAGACGTTCACTTTCGAAGGTATCCAGGCCAAGCCGCTGCCATCGCTGCTGCGCGGCTTCAGTGCGCCGGTGAAGCTGAGCTTCCCGTACGACCGTGACCAGCTGATGTTCCTGATGCAGCACGACAGCGATGGCTTCAACCGCTGGGAAGCGGGTCAGCAACTGTCGGTACAGGTACTGCAGGAACTGATCGGCCAGCATCAGCGTGGTGAAGCACTGAAACTCGATCAGCGCCTGATCACTGCCCTGGGCACTGTTCTGGCCAACGAGTCGCTGGACGCCGCGATGGTTGCCGAGATGCTGTCGCTGCCGGGCGAAGCCTACCTGACCGAGATCAGCCAGGTGGCTGATGTCGACGCCATCCACACGGCACGCGAATTCGCCCGCCGGCAGATCGCCGAGCAGTTGTTCGATGGCCTGTGGGCGCGCTATCAGGCGCACCGCGAAGTTTCGCGCAACACCGCCTACGTCGCCGCAGCCGAGCACTTCGCCCGTCGCAGCCTGCAGAACATTGCTCTGTCGTACCTGATGCTCAGCGGTAAACCGCAGGTGCTGGAAGCGACCCTTGAGCAATTCGACAACTGCGACAACATGACTGAACGGCTGACGGCGCTGGCCGTGCTGGTCAATTCGCCGTTCGAGGCCGAGCGTGCCAAGGCCCTGGAAACGTTCGCCGAGCACTTCAAGGACAACCCGCTGGTCATGGATCAGTGGTTCAGTGTGCAGGCAGCCAGTGCCTTGCCCGGCGGGCTGGCGCGGGTCAAGGCGCTGATGCAGCACCCGGCGTTCACCCTGAAAAACCCGAACAAGGTGCGCGCGCTGGTCGGTGCGTTTGCCGGACAGAACCTGGTCAACTTCCATGCGGCCGATGGCTCGGGCTATCGCTTCCTGGCGGAGCTTGTGATCGAGCTGAATGCGCTGAACCCGCAGATCGCTTCGCGTCAACTGGCACCGCTGACCCGCTGGCGCAAGTATGACGACGCGCGCCAGGCGCTGATGAAGGGCGAGCTGGAGCGGATTCTCGCTTCCGGGGCGCTGTCCAGCGATGTGTATGAAGTGGTGAGCAAAAGCCTGGCGTAAATGCCTGGGATCTCCCACAGGTACTGCACATGGCTTCAGGGCGGTGCAGTACCTGTGGGAGTCGGCTTGCCGGCGATTGGGCTGTGCAACAGCCCCTTGTTTCTGGTTAACAAAACATAACGTCCCGCTCGTTGTATTCCCGCAAACATCCCCGCTACGATGGCCCGAAGCTATTGCAGGCCTCTACCACAAGGTTTTCGCAGTACCTGCAAGGCACAGACCCACCAAGAACAACAAACAGGGGACGGTCATGAGGGAGCGGGTAATGACGCAGGCCAGGCGCGGTGCCTGGCCGTTGGCGGCCGGCGTAATGCTGGCGCTGGCACTGGGGATGTGGGCGGGCAGCACGCAAGCCGCCGCTGCCCAGGAGTATTCCACCGAATCGGCAAAGGCCAGCCAGAGCCTGCTGATCGATGCCGCTCATGCTGGCAAGCGCCTGGTGGTGGTGGGCGATCGCGGCCACATTCTGTTCTCCGATGACCAAGGCAAGACCTGGACCCAGGCCCGGGTGCCTACCCGGCAATTGCTCACCGCAGTGTTCTTCGTCGACGACAAGCGTGGCTGGGCAGTCGGGCACGATGCGCAGATCCTCGCCAGCAACGATGGCGGTGCGACCTGGAGCAAGCAGTTCGAAGACCTTGCCCGTGAAGCCCCGTTGCTCGATGTCACTTTCCTCGATGCCCAGCACGGCTTTGCCGTGGGCGCTTACGGCGCACTGCTGGAAACCCGCGATGGCGGCCAGCACTGGCAGGACGTCGCCGAGCGCCTGGACAACCCCGACCAGATGCACCTCAACGGTATTGCCCAGATCAGGGATGCCGGCCTGTTCATCGTCGGCGAGCAGGGCAGCATGTTTCGCTCCAGCGACAGCGGCCAGAGCTGGAGCAAGCTCGATGGCCCCTACGAGGGCTCGCTGTTCGGCGTGATCGGCACCGCCCAGCCGCAGACACTGCTGGCCTACGGCCTGCGCGGCAACCTGTTCCGCTCTACGGACTTTGGTGATAGCTGGCAGCCGATCGAACTCAAGGCCGCGCGCGGCAACCTCGAATTCGGCCTGGCAAGCGCTACGCTTCTGGATGATGGCAGCCTGATACTGGTCGGCAATGGCGGCAGCGTGCTGCGCAGCATTGATGACGGGCAGAGCTTCACTGTCTACAACCGCGCCGACCGCATTGCCCTGGCCGGTGTCAGTGGCCTGGCCAATGGCGGCTTGCTGCTGGTAGGGCAGGGCGGTTTACATCTGGCCACCGGCGAAGGTGCCGACCAGGCAGCCGAGGAGCCTCGCCCATGACCAGCCGAGAGAGCATCATGCAGCCCCACCACCAAGACAAACCCACGCTGCTGGAGCGGCTGATCTTCAACAACCGCCCGGTGGTCATCGCCCTGTGCGTGCTGGTGAGCATCTTCCTGTTCTGGCAGGCCGCGCAGATTCGCCCCTCGACCAGTTTCGAGAAGATGATTCCGCTCGAGCATCCGTTCATCGAGCAGATGATGGAGCACCGCAACGACCTGGCCAACCTCGGCAACACCGTGCGCATTTCGGTCGAGGCGGTCAACGGCGACATTTTCGACAAGAATTACATGGAGACCCTACGCCAGATCCATGATGAGGTGTTCTACATCCCCGGCGTCGACCGCGCGGGCCTCAAGTCGTTGTGGAGCCCCAGCGTGCGCTGGAGTGAAGTCACCGAGGAGGGGTTCTCCGGCGGCGAGGTAATCCCCAATACGTACAACGGTTCGCAAGACAGCCTCGACTCACTGCGCGACAACGTGCTCAAGTCCGGCCAGGTCGGGCGCCTGGTGGGCAACAACTTCAAGTCCAGCATCGTCGATGTACCCTTGCTGGAAAGCTACCCCGATCCGCAGGACCCCGGGAAGCAGGTCAAGCTGGACTACCAGCAGTTCTCGCACCTGCTCGAGGAGAAAATTCGCGACAAGTTCCAGGCGCAGAACCCCAATGTGAAGGTGCACATCGTCGGCTTCGCCAAAAAGGTCGGTGATCTGATCGACGGCCTGGTGATGGTAGCGATGTTCTTTGGGGTGGCGTTGGTCATCACCTGGGTCCTGCTCTACTGGTTCACCTGGTGCATCCGCAGCACCATCGCCGTGCTGATCACCACCCTGGTGGCAGTGGTCTGGCAATTGGGCCTGATGCATGTGGTGGGCTTTGGCCTGGACCCTTACTCGATGCTGGTGCCGTTCCTGATCTTTGCCATCGGCATTTCCCATGGGGTGCAGAAGATCAATGGCATCGCCCTGCAGTCCAGTGATGCCGAGAATGCCCTGACCGCTGCCCGGCGCACCTTCCGTCAGCTGTTCCTGCCCGGGATGATCGCGATTCTCGCCGATGCGGTGGGCTTCATTACCCTGCTGATCATCGACATCGGCGTGATCCGCGAGCTGGCCATCGGTGCGTCGATCGGCGTGGCGGTGATCGTCTTCACCAACCTGATCCTGCTGCCGGTAGCCATCTCCTACATCGGCATCAGCAAAAAGGCCATCGAGCGCAGCAAGAAGGACGCCACCCGGGAGCATCCGTTCTGGCGCCTGCTGTCGAACTTCGCCAGCGCCAAGGTGGCACCGGTGTCCATCGCCCTGGCCCTGGTCGCCTTCGCTGGTGGCCTGTGGTACAGCCAGAACCTGAAGATCGGCGACCTCGACCAGGGCGCGCCGGAGCTGCGCCCGGACTCGCGCTACAACCAGGACAACAACTTCATCATCAGCAACTACTCGACCAGCTCCGATGTGCTGGTGGTGATGGTCAAGACGCCGGCGGAGAGCTGCTCGATCCACTCGACCATGGCACCGATCGACGAGCTGATGTGGACCATGGAGAACACCCCCGGCGTGCAGTCGGCGATCTCTCTGGTGACGGTGTCCAAGCAGGTGATCAAGGGCATGAACGAGGGCAGCCTGAAATGGGAAACCCTGTCGCGCAACCCGGACATCCTCAACAACTCCATCGCCCGTGCCGACGGCCTGTACAACGCCGACTGCTCGCTGGCGCCGGTACTGGTGTTCCTCAACGACCACAAGGCCGAAACCCTGGAACGTGTCACCAGCGCTGCCAAGGCGTTTGCCGAAAGCCATGACAAGGACGGCTTGCAGTTCCTGCTGGCGGCGGGCAACGCCGGGATCGAGGCTGCGACCAACGAGGTGATCAAGTCGGCCGAGCTGACCATCCTGATCCTGGTGTACATCTGCGTGGCGGTGATGTGCCTGATCACCTTCCGCTCCTTTGCTGCCACCCTGTGCATCGTGCTGCCGCTGGTGCTGACCTCGGTACTGGGCAATGCGCTGATGGCCTTCATGGGGATCGGGGTGAAGGTCGCCACCTTGCCGGTGGTGGCGTTGGGCGTGGGTATCGGTGTCGATTATGGCATCTACATCTACAGCCGCCTGGAAAGCTTCCTGCGTGCCGGCCTACCGCTGCAGGAAGCCTATTACCAGACCCTGCGTTCGACCGGCAAGGCGGTACTGTTCACCGGCCTGTGCCTGGCCATCGGCGTGTGCACCTGGATCTTCTCGGCCATCAAGTTCCAGGCCGACATGGGCCTGATGCTGACCTTCATGCTGCTGTGGAACATGTTCGGTGCGCTGTGGCTGCTGCCGGCACTGGCGCGGTTCCTGATCAAGCCCGAGAAGATGGCAGGCAAGCAGGGCGGTTCGATCTTCGCCCATTGAATGGTGGAGGGCCGCTTTGCGGCCCAATCGCCGGTTTGTCGTGGCGACTAACTGCGGCGACTGGGCTGCAAAGCGGCGCGAAGGCTATACTGTCGCCTCTTTTTCAGCTGGTACCTTCATGTCTCCCCTCGCCACCGCCCTCGCATCCTGCGACATGCTACTGATCGATGGCCTGCACGCCTTCGACTTCAACCTCGATGAAACAGGCCTGACGGTCGAATGCATGGACGGCCGCCTACACCGGCGTTGGGCCTTCACTGCCGAACAGGTCGCCGCTGCCATCGGCGCCGGTGACGAGTGGCAACTGCACGATGCCCAGGGCGAGCATCGTCTAGTCTGTATGAGTGCCTTTCGCGCCCCGGATGAAGACGACGATGAACCCGACCTGGACCAGCCTGCTGGCCACTAGCCTCATGAGCCTGACTTTGAATGCCCAGGCCGTCACGCTGCTGGTGGGCAGTTATACCGATGGTGCGAGCCAAGGTATCTACCGTTACCAGTTCGACAGCAAGACTGGCCTCATCGGCCCTGCGCCGCAGCAGGTGGTCAAGAGCGTCAGCCCTTCCTGGCTGGTGCTTTCGGCGGATCAGCGGCAACTGTTCGCGGTCAACGAGGCGCCAAAGGGCCACGCCAGCAGTTTCAGCGTGAGCAGCAAGGGTGAGATCAAGCCGCTGAACCAGGTTGCCACCCGTGGCGACGAACCGACGCATGCCAGCCTCAGCCGCGACCAGCGTTACCTGTTCGTCGCCAACTACGCCGTCGCTCCAGACCCGGGCGGCAGCCTGGTGGTGATACCGGTGGCCAAAGACGGCAAGCTCAAGGATGTGGTGCAGCAGGCCGGACACGAGCCCAGTGGGGTGAACCCCGAGCGCCAGGCCGGTGCCCATGTGCATTCAGTGGTGCTGTCGCCGGACGGTAGTCACCTGTACGCCAGTGACCTGGGGGCCGACAGGGTATTCATCTACCGCTACGACGGCGCCAGCACCGACCGCCCGCTAAGCCCGGCCATCCCCGCATCGGTCGACCTGCCAGCTGGCAGTGGCCCGCGTCACCTGTTGTTCGATGCCAAGGGGCGGCATGCCTATCTGACGCTGGAAATGAGCGCCGAAGTGGTCATGTTCGATGTCGAGGACGCTGCCCTGCGCGAACGCCAGCGCCTGCCGCTGACCGAGCAGCAGGACGCGGCGGCCAAGGCAGCAGGCGGCCTGCACCTCTCGGCGGACGGGCGCTTTCTGTATGTGAGCAACCGCGGCACGGCCAATGAGATCGTTGCATTCAGTGTGGGCGAGGATGATGGGCAGCTGGCCTTCCTGCAGCGTCGTTCTGTGGAGGGCGACCATCCGCGGGAGTTTGCCCTGGACCCGAGTGACAATTTCCTGCTGGTGGCCAACCAGAAGAGCAACCAGATCGTGGTCATGCGCCGTGATCCGCGTACGGGCAAGCTGGGTGAGACGGTGCAGACCCTGGCGCAGGACGCACCTTCGGATTTGAAGTTCATCGAGTGACTATCGATTCAGGGGCGCGCCATCACTGCGTTGAATAGCTCAGACGCCAACCATCCCTCCAGCCAGCTGCGCACACGCGGATAGTCCGCCTCGGCGAACCACTGCGGTTCGACCCCGGCAAACTGGCGCATCAGGGGCAGCAGTGCGGCGTCGACCAGGCTTGGATGGTGGGCCAGCAGGTAGGGCCGGCCCTCTAGCAGGTGTTCAAGCTCCGCCAGCCAGGCCTCGGCCTGCTGACGGTAATGTTCGCGTGTGTGCTCGGGGTATCGCTCGGCATATTTGTACAGGTTGACCTGCGCCTTGAATTCGCTGTCGTTGCGGGCAATAAGTCGGTCAGCCTGTTGTGCGGCTGCAGGGTCAGCCTGCAGCCGCCAGTCCTGCGGGTCATTGCGCTCGAGCGCCCAGCGCATGATGTCCAGGCTTTCCTCCAGCACGCCTTCGCCGGTGTCGAGCACCGGCACCGTGCCCTTGGGTGACAAAGCCAGCAATTCGGCCGGCTTGTTCTTCATCGCCACTTCGCGGATGTGTACCTCGCACCCGGCATAGCGCAGTGCCAGGCGCGCACGCATGGCCCATGGGCAACGGCGAAACGAGTAAAGGATCACCCGCATACCTCGACATCACTCAGGCCGTTGCCCTGGCGCCGCACCTGGATCTGCACTGGAATGCGTTCGTGCATCTCTTGCACATGGGAGATCACCGCCACCTTGCGGCCCTGTGCCTGAAGGCCGTCGAGGGCGTCCATGGCCAATTGCAGCGACTCGGGGTCGAGGCTGCCGAACCCCTCGTCGATGAACAGCGACTCGATACGCAGGGTGCTCGACGCCATTGACGCCAGGCCCAGGGCCAGCGCCAGCGAGACCAGGAAGGTTTCACCGCCAGACAAGGAGTGCACCGAGCGCAGTTCGTCGCCCATCTCGGTGTCCAGCACCAGCAGCCCCAGGGCGCTGCCGCCACGTTTCAGGCGGTAGCGCCGCGCCAGTTGGCGCAACTGGGCGTTGGCATGGTGCAGCAGCAGGTCAAGGTTGTAGCCCTGGGCGATCTTGCGGAACACATCGCCGGAGGCCGAGCCGATCAGCGCATTCAGGCGTGCCCAGCGCTGCCACTGCTCGCGGGCCTGTTCGATTTCGGCGGCCAGGGCCTGGTGCGCCTGCTGGCGGCGTTGGTCATCGGCCTGTTGCGCGCGCAGTTCGGCGCACTGTTGTTCCTGAACGTTGAGGTGCTGCTGGAGCTCGGCCAGGGTCTGCTCCAGGTCGTCAGCGGGCAGCTCGCCCTGTGTCTGGGCGTTATGCTGCTCAAGCCGCTGCTCACGCTCCTGCAGCAGCACGCGAGCTTGTTCGATGGCTTTCTCTGCGTGCTGCAGCTGCTGGCGCAGGGCCCCAAGTTGCGCATCGTCGATGGCCAGCAGGCGATCGAGGCCACTGTCATCCAGCTCGGGGTGCTCGCTGCGCCACTGGGCGATCGCGCCCTGCAACTGCTGACACTCCTGCTCCAGTGCCTGCTGCCGTTGGGCGTTGGCATCAAGCTCGGCGGCCAGTTTCACGCCCTGGGTCCGCAGGTCCTGCAGGCGCTGCGCGGTGTCGGCATCGGCCGCACGGGCCTGCTCCAGTTGTGCCTCCAGGTGCTGTTGCCAGGCTTCTGCACTGGCATGCTGGCCTAGCAGTTCGGCGAGGTTGGCCTGCGCCTGCTGGCGCTGCTCGACAAGGCTGGCCAGTGTCTGCTGCAACTGCTGCTGCGCCTGCAGGCGTGTCTGCTGCTGGTCGCGCAGCTTGTCCAGCTGTACCTGGCGGGCTTGCTGTTCTTCCTGCTCGTCTTTGCGCTGCTCCAGCTGTTGCAAACGCTGGGCGATCTGCTGATCGAGGCCGAGGAAGGCATTGGCTGGGTCGTCGCTTAGGGCCTTCAGGACATCATCCGGCAGCACACTGGCCAGGTCATCCAGGCCTTGCTGCAACTGCTGTTCGTCGCTGGCCAGAGCCTGGTGTTGGTGGTCCAGGTGGCGCTGGGCCTGCTGTTGCGCTTCATGCGCGGCCTGCAATTGCTGGTTGAGGCGGGCAGCCTCTTTTTGCAAGGCGAGCAGGGCGCTCTGGCGTTTCTCGTCCTTGGCAATTTCATCGTCCAGGCGCTGCAGCTGGTTGGCCAGCCAGGCCGTGCGGGCTTTGTCGTCCTGGGGGGCGAGGGCAGGCCACAGGCTGTGAGCCTGCACCTGCGCAACCAATGGCTGCAATTGCTCGCTCAGTTGTACCTGTTGCTGCTGGTAGTCCTTGAGCTGGGCGTTGACCACGCCAAGCTGGGTGCGCAGTTCCACCAGCTTGCCATTGAGGGATTCGACCTGCTTCTGCGCCGCGTCCTCTTCGGCCTGGTCATGCCGGCCCAGGCTTTGCAGCAGCGCTTCAGGCTGGTGGAATGGGTGTTCGGCGCTGCCACACACCGGGCAGGGCTCGCCGTCGCGCAACTGGCCACGCAGCTCTTCGACGCTGGTGTTACGCGCCAGGCGCTGGCGCTCCAGCAGTTGGCGGGTGAGGGTGAGCGCCTGCTCGGCGGCCTCAAGCTCGGCCTTGGCTGCAGTCCCTTCGCCGATCAGTTGCTGGCGTTGTTGCATGGCCTGCTGCTGGCGCTCACGTATGGCCTCAAGTTGCTGGCGCAACTCCAGCTCGCGGCCATGCAGGCGCGACAGTGTTTCGACGGCACGCTGCTGTTTGCGATTGTCCTGGAGCATGCCGCCGAGCAGGTCGATCTGCTCGGCCAGCGCCTGTGGTTCGGCCTTGGCTTCGCGGAACAGCAGTTCGTAATGGTCGCGCTGCGCCTGCAACTGCACGTTGGCCTGGCTGGCCTGAGCCTGCAGGCCCGGCAGCTCTTCGCGGCCCTTGCTCAGTCGCCCGCCGATCAGCATCACTTGCTTGAGTTGGGGCAGGTAGGCCTGCCAGGCGTTTGCCAACCCGGCGAGGTGTTGGCTACCGGCCAGTGCCTCATCGATCTGTGCCAGTTGTTTCAGGCTGCGCTGCTGGTTTTCTTCCAGCTGCTGCAGTTGCTGCTGCCCTTCGGCGACGTGCTGGTCGGCCTGCTGGCTGGCCGTGCGTTGCGTTGTCAGCTCATTGTCCAGCCGTGCCAGGCTGTCCTGGCCGGCGAACGCCTGGCGCAGGCGCGGGGTGTTTTCGCTGTGCTGGGCCTGGCTGTCGGCGAGCGACTGGCGGGCCGCCAGCAGCGCCTGTTGCAGTTCGCCGGTGCGTGTCTGCAGCTCGCCTTGCTGCTGGTGTTGTGCTGCGATCTGCGCAGCCAAGGGCGCCAGTTGCGCGGTCAGTACTTGCTGGCGGTGGAACTGGTGGCGCTGCGGTGCCAGGCGCTCCAGGCGTTGCAGGTCGAGGCGTTGCTCGGCCAGGGCTTGCCAGCCTTGCTCGGCAGCCTGCAAGGCCGCGCTGGCTTCGCTGTGCTGGGCTTGCAGTTGGCGCTGTTCGTTGAGCCAGTTGCGCTGTTGCTCCAATTGGCGCTGCCGCGCCTGGTGGTTCTTGAATTGTTGCTGCGCCTGCTCCAGGCGCTCGTCGAGTTCGGCGCGGGCCTCTGCGACCATCGGTAGCAGGTGGCTGGCACGGTCTTTCAGTGCGTTGTGCGCTTCGCCGGTTTCCCGCGCCTTGGTGAAGGCGCGCTGGCCGAGGCGGGTGTAGATGGCGGTGTTGGTAAGCTTTTCCAGCAGCTCGCTGCGTTCTCTGTCGTCGGCCTTGAGGAAGGCACTGAACTCGCTTTGGGCCAGCATCACCGCGCGGGTGAACTGCTCGAAGTTCAGGCCCAGGCGGGCTTCGATCAGCTGCTTGTATTCGTTCTTGCCGCTGCCCAGCACCTGCTCGCTGTCAAGGTCGTAGAGGCTCTGGCGGCTGAGCTGCAGCTTGCCGTTGGCTTTGTCGCGGGCGCGGTTGGCCTCCCAGCGTGCGCGGTAGCGGTGGCCGTCGATGCCGATGAAATCGACCTCGGCAAAGCCGCTGCCGGTACCGCGGCGCAGCAGGTTGCGCGGGTCGGATGTGGGGATGTCGCCATCGGCGTCCGGCACCTTGGCTTCGCGGCCGATGGCGTTGAGCCGCGGCACGGTGCCGAACAGGGCCAGGCACAGGGCGTCGAGCAGGGTGCTCTTGCCGGCACCGGTCGGCCCGGTGATGGCGAACAGCCCGGCACTGGCCAGGGGTTCGGCGGTGAAGTCGATGTCGACCGGGCCGGCCAGGGATGCCAGGTTCTTCAGGCGGATGGCGAGAATCTTCATGGCTGTTCCTCTTCCAGCTGAACGTCCTGCAGCAACAGGGCGAAGTCGGCCAGGGCCTGCTCGTCGACGGGGTTGCCGTAGGCCTGTTCCCAGGCGCGGCTGAACAGGTCCTGCGGGGTCATCTGCGACAGTTCGACGAACTCAAGATCGCTTTCTTCGTCGTTACCACGGCCAGCATATTCGGCGCCGATGCGGATCAGTCGCACCGCTTTGCCTTCCAATGCGCTTTCGATTTGCTGGCGCAGGTCGGGCTGCGGCTCGTCCAAGAGCACACGCACTTCGAGCCAGGGCTGGCGGTTGGGGTCTTCGAGCAGGTCGATCACCGGCAGCTCGGCCAGTTGCTCCAGCAGCTCGCCCAACGGCGCAGGGCCGATGCGCTGCAGGGCCACGGCGCGCGGCACCGGGCGCGCTTCGACGCTGACCAGTTCAGTGTCCTCGAGCTCGACTTCCAGCACCTGGTGCGGGTAATTGATTTCAGCGAACGACAATGGGATCGGCGAGCCGCTGTAGCGGATGCGGGTTTCGCGGTTGACCTTCTGCGGCTTGTGCAGGTGGCCCAGGGCAACGTAGCTGATGGCCGTGTCGAACAGTTTGGCCGGAAGGGCCTCGGCGTTACCGATGATCAGGCTGCGCTCGGAGTCTTCGGATACAGCACCGCCGGCCATGTGCGCGTGGCTGATGGCGACCAGCGCCTGGTCCTTCTTGCGTTTTTTCTGCGCGGCCGCGATCAGTTGCTGGTGCACCTGGTTGATGCCCTGCAGGTAGTCGTCGCCCAACTGCGGGCCGGTGACCTCGGCCGGGCGCAGGAAGGGCAGGGCCAGGCACCAGGCCGCCACTTTGCCGCGGCTGTTGGTGAGCGGGATCAGCAGGCGTTCGGCATCCAGCTGGCCTTCGTCGAGCCAATGCACACGGCCCAGCGCGTGGGTGCGCAGGCGGCGCATGAGCGCGGCGGGTAGCTCGATGCGCGAGCCGGAGTCATGGTTGCCGGCGATCATCACGATATCCAGCTTCGGCTGTTGCTCGTGGGCCTGGACGATGAAGTCGTAAAGCCGCTCCTGGGCTTTGACCGGTGGGTTGACCGTGTCGAAGATATCGCCGGCGATCAACAGCGCATCGGGCTGGCGCAGGTGCAGCTGGCCGAGCAGCCATTCGAGGAAGCAGGCGTGTTCGAAGTCGCGTTCCTGGCCGTGCAGGCTTTGGCCCAGGTGCCAGTCGGAGGTGTGAAACAGACGCATGGATGACCTGTTGGATTGGGACATGAAGGCTTCGGCATCTGGCGTCATGACAGCGCCAAGGTAGCCCTCGAGGGAGGGCGGTATGGTAACTCAAGTGGCTTGGCGATTGTCTGGAGCCGGGCAGTGTTCGATGCGTTGAAAGGGAGGGCGGTGCGCTACAGGGACATTCCATTATGCGAACGGGTCGACATAGTGGCCATTTGCTCGCTTGTTGCCGGCCATCGCCGATGATCTAATCTTCGCCCCGGCCGCGGCGCTTGCGATGCTGCTGGTGTGGGCTACCGGAACCAATTTGAAAAGGAATTTTTATGCAAAGCACGCCACAAATCCAGGCCGATTACGCCAACCTCAAGCCTAAATGGCAGGAGCGTTTCGCTTTCTTCGATCAGCATGGAGGGCCACGTGAAACGAGTTACAAAGCTGCTTTTCGCGCCTTGCCGTTTCGCAAGAAACTGTTGATCAACAACAATTTCCTCGGATTCTTCTTTGGCCCGATCTACTGGTTCGTCCTGGGCATGTGGAAGAAGAACCTGGTCATGCTGGCCATCATTATGGGCATCGGGCTGCTTGAAGGCGTTTACGAGGCTGCCACGGGTAATGCGGTGCCTCGGGCGCTGGACCAGGGCATCAGTGTGGCCTTTGCCGTGCTGTATGGCATGTTGACCAATTATGCCTATTACCTGAAACAGACCAAAGGGGAGCAGGGCTGGAACCCGTTTCAGGGGCATCGGTTCATCTGATCGCTGCCGGTGATCAGCGGGGGAAGGGTCAGGATTGCATCCGGGCTGAGAGGGGCCTGTCTTTAGTGCTGCGCCCCTCTCCCAATCACTTCGGATAAAGCGGCGGCAAGCTCCCCGGCTCACCCGAAGGCAACAACACCTGTTCCGCCGGTGGAATCGTGCCAATCGCCCGCCACAAATCCTCCCCCTGCCAATACTGCCCACTCTCGCTGTAAAGCGCCCCGTTCAACCCATCCAGCGCATCCGACAGCGGCACGAACCGCGCCGCCATCTCCGCCAAGGTCTCCGGCTGCTGCCGCGCCCAGGCGTCGAGTGCCTGGCGGGTGGCCTGTGGGTCGTTGGCCTGGCAGGCGCGCTTGAGGTCGTCCAGCAGGGTGCGTGGGCTTGGGCCGGTCTGCGCGGCGCGCAGTACCGCTGGTTGCGAGCGGGCGCGCCACCACAGGGTAAAACCGAGCGCCGTGGAGAGGGCGAAAATCACGGTGCAGAGTTGCCAAGGCCAGAGCAGATGGCTGGCGCTGCCGGCATCGCCTACCGGGGTGTCGGCGCTCAGGGCAGGGTTGTCCTGCACATTCAGGTTACGCGCCGGCAGGCTGCTGTGCTCCAGATGGTCCTCGCGGGTATTCCACCAGGTGACTTCCAGCGCCGGCAGGGCAAGTTCGCCGCTGTGGGTCGGCACCAGCGCTTCGCGTTCCTCGCGGTTGGCGGTCATGCCGCGCTCGCTGATTTCGTTGCGCAGCAGCGGTTGGTCCGGGTAGCGGCGCAGCCCGGCGATTTCTGTGGCGGGCAATTGCGGCAACTGGGTGCTGGACAGCCCTTCGGCGCGCAGCGTGATGCTGCGGGTCAGCGAATCGCCTATCTGGGTTTGCTGCCTGCCTGGGTCGGGGTTCCAGTGCTCCTCCAGGGTCAGGCTGCGGGCTGGCAACCACGGTTCGGCCGCGGGCCAGGCGGCGGGGATCGGGCGTACGGTCAGGCGCAGCGGTAGCGACCTGACCTGTACCTGGCGAGCGGTGCGTGCAGCGCCCTCAGGCTGCTGAGCGTTATCGGCGGCGGTGGCGGTGAACGTGAGCGGCGCGATTTCCAGGGTGCCGCTGTGCTGCGGATAGAGTGCGTAGCGTGTCTCGATCACCCCGTGGCGTACGCCGTTGATGTCCTTCTCATAGGTGCGTGAGTCACCCAGCGGCTCGACCTTGGCGTTTTCCAGCTGCAGCGGGCTCAGGCTGCTGTCATCGTACAGCGACACCGAATGGTAGATGCGCAGGGTCAGCACGGCCTGGGCCTGGACA
Organism: Pseudomonas sp. p106; assembly: GCF_003936645.1. NCBI lineage: Bacteria > Pseudomonadati > Pseudomonadota > Gammaproteobacteria > Pseudomonadales > Pseudomonadaceae > Pseudomonas > Pseudomonas sp. p106. The sequence continues at coordinate 53,304 of NZ_RHQR01000023.1, read as the reverse complement.
TAGACCTCGTTGCTGTCCAGCGTGGCTTCGACGAATATCTGGGACGCAGTGTCCGGGCGGCTGGCGTCGGCCTGCAGCACCTGCAGATCGATGGCCTGGCTGTGTGACTGGCCCAGTCGCAGCTCAGGAATACGCAGGCTGCCGCTACGCCTTGGCAGTAGGGTAATGATCCAGCGGGTGCTGGCGCGGGTCTCGCCGTCGAGGGTATGCAGGCTGTTCAACTGGCGCGTGCCGCGCACTTCGAAGTCGCCGTCCAGGGCGCGCAGGTCGGGCTTGCCGAACTGGGTCACATCCTGGCTTTCGAGGGTCAGTTCCAAAGTTTCGCCGGCGCCCAGGCGAGTGCGATCGACGCTGGCCTGCAGGGTCGGCTCGGCCTGGGCCAGAAGGGCCCAGAAGAGGCTGAAGAGAAAGACGCCGAGGCGACTCATCGTGGGGTTTCCTGATGCAATTGCTGTTCATACCAGAATTTGCGGCGTAGCAGCTGCGCCGGGTTGTCGGGGATTTCCCGCAGCCATTGTTCCAGGGCTTGGCGTTGCTCGGCGTCCAGGCTGGTGGAAACCGGCCGCTTGGGCGGCTGGGTGATGCTGTCATCGTCGCCACCCTGGTTTCCGGGAGTGGCCTGGCTGTTGTTGCTGTCTTGGCCGGGCTGTTCGGCGTTGGCCGGTTCATTGTTGCCGGGCGTGCCCTGCGCCGGGCTGCTGGCCGAGCTGCTGTTGCCCTCGGTCTCGCTGCCGGGTGTGCCTTGGGCATCGTCTTTGGCCGGTTGTTCCTCGGCCTGTGCTTCGCGTTGTTGCAACAGCTGCTGGATCAGTGCCTGGTTATCCAGCGCCGGCTTGAAATCGGGCTGGCGCTCGAGGGCTTGCTCATAGGCATCCAGGGCGGCTTCCAACTCGCCGCTGCGGGCCAGGGCATTGCCTCGATTGTAGTGGGCCGCTGTCGTATTGCCTTGGGCAAAGGCCTTGGCGGCCGCGGCGTAGTCGCCGGCCTGGTACAGCGCCATGCCGCGCCATTGCGGGTCCTGGAAGTGCCGGGCGGCGTCCGCCGGGCGGTTCTGTTCAAGCAGGCGCTGGCCCTGCTGGTCGGGGCGCAACCACAGGTCATTGAACTCCAAGGCCTGGCTTGGCTGCGGCAGGGCCAGCAGCAGCGGCAGGCAGAACAGCCAGCCGCGCCGACCCGCGCAGGCGGCCAGCAGTAACAGGGGGATCAACAGCCAGTAGCCTTGGTCGGCCCAGCTGTCGAGTTGCACGTTCTGGCCGTCATTGCGCAGGATGCGCGGGTTGTCGTACAGGCCCAGGCCACGCAGGTCGAGGTCGTCGATGCGGGCATGACGGTAGCGTCCGCCGGTGCTGTTGATAAACGCCCTGAGGCCGCCGCTGTCCAGGCGCGGTACCAGAATGGCGCCTTGCTCGTCCTTGAGGAACTCGCCGTTGGCCTGGCGCACCGGAGCCCCGTCGCTGGTGCCGACTCCGAGCATCAACAGGCTCGGGCCCTGGCGGCCCAGGGCCTGGACGATGCCTTGGCGTTCCGGGCCGCTCAATGCCGAACCGATCAGCAATAGGCGGCCTTGGCCCAGGCCGCTCTGCGCCAGCAGGGCCAGGCCTTTTTGCACGGCCAGGTCGGCGCGTTGGCCGGGCTGCGGCATGATCGAAGGGTCGATGGCCTCGAGCAGGTTGCGCGTGGTGCTCAGGTCGTCGGACAGCGGCACCAAGGTGTGTGCGCTGCCTGCGTAGACGATCAGGGCGGTCTGGCTGTCGCGGCGGTGTTCGAGCAGGTCCAGGACCTTGCGCCGAGCCTGCTGCAGCCGGTTGGGCGGGGTGTCCTCGGCAAGCATCTGCGGCGTCAGTTCGAGCAGGATCACCAGCGGGTCGGCCGGGCGTTGGCGGGATTCCTCCACACGCTGCCAGCTCGGCCCGAGCAGCGCCAGAACGACCAGCAACCAGGCAAGGCCGAGGGCCACCCAGGGCAGTTTGCTGTTGCTGCCACTGCCGCCACCGAGCAGCACCGGGTGGAATGCCTTGGGCAGGATCATCTGCCAGCGCCCGGCGCGCTTGCGCCGGTGCCACAGCTTGAACAGCAGCCAGGCGAGCAGCGGCACTACCAGCAGCCAGAGGGGGCGCAACCATTGCGGCCACAGATCGATCATCGCCGCTTCCTCAAGCGCAGCCGTTTAAGGCGCTCACGCCATTGCGGGTGGGGCTGCAGGAAGCGCGGTTTGCGCAGGCCCCGTTGCAGCAGGTTGTTTGGCCATTGCACCGCCACCACCAACAGCACGCTGAGCAGTAAGGCCAGGGCCAATGGCCAGGCATACAGGGCCTTGGCCGTGCGCGCCTGGGTCGGCTGCTGGGCGACGGGTTCTAGCTGATCCAGGGTATCGCCGATGGCGTCCAGTTCGGCACCGTCGTGGGCGCGGAAGTACGCGCCGCGGGTCAGCTCGGCGATTTCCTTGAGCGAGGCTTCGTCCAGGTCCAGGCTTGGGTTGAGGCCGAGCAGGCCGGGCGTGCCGCTGGCCTCGGGGTTGGCGCCGATGCCGATGGTGTAGATGCGCACGCCTTCCTGGGCGGCCAGGCGGGCGGCGGTCAATGGGTGGATCTGCCCGCCATTGTTGGCGCCGTCGGTAATCAGCACCAGCACGCGGCTTTGCGCAGGGCGCTGGCGCAGGCGTTTGACCGCAAGGCCAATGGCGTCACCGATGGCGGTGTTTTTGCCAGCTATGCCGATTTGCGCTTCGTCGAGGAAGGTACGCACAGTGCGCCGGTCAAAGGTCAGCGGTGCCTGCAGGTAGGCCTGGCTGCCAAACAGAATCAGGCCGACGCGGTCGCCTTCGCGGTCCTGCAGGAAGTCGCCCATCAATGCCTTGACCAGGTCGAGGCGGCTGACTTCGTCGTCCTTCCACTGCATGTCGGGGAAGTCCATGGAGCCGGACACATCCACTGCAACCATCAGGTCACGGCCACTGGCGGCCACCGGTAACGGGTCGCCCAGCCATTGCGGGCGGGCAGCGGCGAGCAACAGCAGCAGCCAGATCACCACGAACGGCGCCTGCTGGCGCCAGGTTGGCAGGTTCAGGCGCGCACGCCGGCCGGCCAGGCCTTCCAGCTCGTGGAGAAAGCCCACCTTGAGCACCGGCTCGCCGCTGTCAGCGGCGGGCAGCACCAGGCGCGCCAGCCACGGCAGCGGCAACAGCACGAAGATCCACGGCCAGGCCAGTTCAAACATGTTTGCGAATCCAGGTTTCGACGGCCTGGCTGAGCCCGACGATGGCCTTGTCGTCGAGCTTGCACTCGGGCTTGTACGCGCCCTCGACCAATACCATCCAGCGGGTCAGGCCGGCGGCCGGGCAGCGGTTGTCGAGGAACGCCAGCCACTGGCGGCCGTTGAGTGTATGGCTGTTGGCCCCGGGGTAATGGTTGCGGCACAGGCGTTTGAGCAAGGCGTTGATCTGCTGCAACCAGGCCCCGGCCGGCGCGCCGTCGTAGGGGCGGGGTAGGCGGGCAAGTTCGGCCAGCGCCTCTAGGCGCACCGGGTCGAGCGGCTGTTCGGCACGCACCACCCGGCGCTTGCCCGGGCGCCAGCGCCGCAGCCGCCACAGGCCCCAGGCCAGCAGTGGCAGCAAGGCGAGCAGCAGCCACCAGCCTGGTGCCGGTGGCCACAGGCCAATCGCCGAGGGTGCGATCAGCGGCTGCAGCTGATCCAGCGGATTCATTTACTGCTCCCAGGGCGCTGGGCATTGAGGTATTCGCGCAACTGCTCGATCATTTCGCTTTGGGTGCTCAGTGGCATCAGCACCACGCGCAGCTTTTGCGCCATCAAGTCCCAGCGTTCGATACGCGCTTCGGCCTGCTGACGGTAGGCCTGGCGCAGGTTGGTGTCCAGCGTGTCTAGCTCCAGCTGCGCACCGCGCTGGGAAAAACGCAGCAGGCCAGCAGCAGGCAAGGCGTGGTCGAGCGGGTCGGAGACCGGTATCAGCAGCAGGTCGCAATGGCGCGAGAGCATCGCCAGGTGCTGTTCAGCCTGGGCGCTGAGTGAGCGCTCGTCGCAAATGACGATGGCCAGGCTGCCTGGGCGCAGTACTTCACGTGCGCGGCGCAAAGCCAGGCCCAGGCTGTCAGCGTGGGGCGCGGCTTCGGTGTGCAGCGCCTGGTTGACCTTCGCCATACGGTTGAGCAACTGCAGCAGGCTTTGCTTGCTGCGCCGCGGCTTGATTTCGTGGTGCTCATCATCGCCGAACACCAACCCGCCGATACGGTCGTTGTGGCCCAGCGCAGCCCAACCGAACAGCGCCGCAGCCTGGGCCGCGAGCACTGACTTGAACATCAGCCCCGAGCCGAAGAACAGTCGCTGGCTTTGCTCGACGAGGATGAAGATCGGCCGCTCGCGTTCTTCATGGAACAGCTTGGTATGCGGCTCTTGGGTGCGTGCGGTGACCCGCCAGTCGATGTTGCGTACGTCGTCACCGGCCTGGTAGACGCGCACCTGGTCGAAGTCCACGCCGCGCCCGCGCAGTTTTGAGTGGTGCAGACCGACCAGCGGGCTGCGCTGGCCAGGGCGGGAGAACAACTGGATCTCGCGCACCCGGTGGCGCATGTCGATCAGCTCGGCGAGGCCGATGCGGATGCCGGGTTCGGCCTGCTGAGCGGTGGGCATCGGCTCAGGCAACGGCGACGACGTCAAGGATGCGCTGGACCACGCGGTCCTGGTCGATCCCTGCCGCTTCGGCTTCGAAGGAGAGGATGATGCGGTGGCGCAGCACGTCGAACAGCACGGCCTGGATATCCTCGGGGCTGACGAAGTCGCGCCCGGCCAGCCAGGCATGCGCCCGCGCACAACGATCCAGGGCGATGGAGCCGCGTGGGCTGGCGCCATAGGCGATCCAGTCGGCCAGCTCGGTATCGAACTTGGCCGGTGTGCGCGTGGCCATGACCAGTTGCACCAGGTATTCCTCCACCGCGTCGGCCATGTACAGGCCAAGGATTTCCTTGCGTGCGGCAAAGATGGCCTGCTGGCTGACCCGCCGTTCAGGCTTGACTTCGCCACCCAGCGCTTCACCGCGGGCCTGGGCAAGAATGCGCCGCTCCACCGCCGCATCGGGGAAGCCGATCTTCACGTGCATCAGGAACCGGTCGAGCTGGGCCTCCGGCAGCGGGTAGGTGCCTTCCTGTTCGATCGGGTTCTGCGTGGCCATGACCAGAAACAGCGGTGACAGGTCATAGGTACTGCGCCCGACACTGACCTGGCGTTCGGCCATTGCCTCGAGTAACGCCGACTGCACCTTGGCCGGTGCCCGGTTGATTTCGTCGGCCAGCACCAGGTTGTGGAAGATCGGCCCCTGCTGGAATACGAAGCTGCCGGTTTCCGGGCGGTAGATTTCTGTGCCGGTGATGTCGGCCGGGAGCAGATCAGGGGTGAACTGGATGCGATGGAACTGCGCTTCGACACCTTCGGCCAGCTCTTTGATGGCCTTGGTCTTGGCCAGGCCCGGGGCGCCCTCGACCAGCATGTGGCCGTCGGCCAGCAGCACGATCAACAGCCGCTCGACCAGTTTTTCCTGGCCTAGGATCTGGGAGGAAAGAAAGGTGCGTAGCGCGATCAGCGCTTCACGGTGTTCCATCGGCGGCGGTTCCTGGGATTGGGCCAGGGCGGGCGCGGAGCGCGACCGACCTGGCAGGGGTGGATACTTTAATCTATCCGGGGGGTGGCGACCAAATACGCCCCGGTTTTTTATGCGCATTGAAGCGGTGGAATATCCGCGTGCGTTTCAGGTGTTCTCCGATTTCCGGTGGCGGAGATCTGTCGCTTGCTTGTGCCCTTCGAATCATGAAGGAGCATGATGATGAGCAAGCACTCCGGTATACCTGCCCCGGTAACCCTGCGGGTGGGCATTTTTTTCGACGGCACCGGCAACAATCAGGGCAACGCTGCACCCTTGGCCTCCACCAGCCAAGGTTGCGCAGGGGGTAGTTATGCCAATGCCCGCAGCAACATTGCCTTGCTGCACGCGCTTTATCCCTTCGGGCCGGTGCAAGGGCAGGTCCATTTCAGCGTTTATGTGGAAGGTATCGGTACAACGCACGGTGCGCCTGACTCATCCTTCGCCCAGGCGACTGGTCGCGGAAGCGCGGGGGTGGAGGCCCGGGTAGAGCAGGCACTGGCGGAGGTTGGCAGGCAACTGCGCGATTATCGGGCCGAGCATCCTCAGGTTGTACCCGGGTGCATCGAATTCGACCTGTTCGGTTTCAGTCGCGGTGCTGCGGCGGCCAGGCACCTGGCCAACCGGCTGGGCAAGGATGAGGTGGGCTTGCCGGCCGAGCTGCACGGGCTCCGGGCGATCAACTTCATGGGTCTGTTCGATACGGTGGCGGCCATCGTTGCACCTTTGCAAGGCAGCTTCGACCCTGCCAGCGATCACTACGGCGGTTTGCGTCTCGGGCTGGACACGCTTATCGCCCGGCAAGTGGTGCAACTGGTGGCAGGTGATGAACGGCGCCACAACTTCCCGCTGGTGCGCAGCGACAACGACATTGTCGTGCCGGGTGTGCACTCGAATATCGGTGGCGGTTATCGGGAGCGCATGCGTGAGCAGGTTCTTTTGTGCAAACCGCAGTCGAGCCGGGTCGCGCGGACGACGCCGGCCGAATGCACAAGCGCCCATGCGGCGGTCAATGGGCTGCTGACCTCGACTTTTGCCGGCCTGATCGATCCGCGGCCAACCCTGCTCAGCTGGGAGGTGCCGATCGAAGGCAGCCGAGCCAGGCGTGATGACCCGGAAAAGCAGGTGTATGCCGCTGTGTACCGAGAACGTGAAGTCAGTGGCCATCTGTCACGTGTCTACCTCAGCATCATGCGTGAACTGGCCGTGCGCGGTGGCGTACCGTTCGCTCCCTTGGGCAGTGACGATGCGCATCACCTGCCGGCAGAGTTGCTGCCTGTCAGCCGCAAACTGCATGAGTTTGCCCTCGGGCAATGTGCGCAACTGCGCCTGACGCCCCAGGAACGAGCGTTGCTGCAGGCAAAGTATGTGCACACATCGGCGCACTGGAACGCCGTGAAAGGGCTGGATAACAGTGCGCTGGACGCGTTTTACATCGACCGGCCGGGCAAGGCGGGCAGGGTGCTGCACAAGAACCCGGTAGATTGAAGCAGGTACCGGCCTTGCCATGGGCTGAAGATATCAAGGGCGCTTCGATGCGCCGACACGCGCCGGGGGCCGACGCGCACATTGGCTATCAAAGCTCGCTGACGAAGGTCCCTGTCCCCTCCAGAATGTTGCGCAAGGTCAGTTCGACCTCTTCCAGGTCAGTCCCTGCCGATGTCAGCACGATCTCCAGCGTTTCGTCACCCTTCAACGCATCTCGATCCCCGGCCGCCACTTCGATCAGCAGGCGCTTTGCGCTCAGGGTCACCTTCAGGCCATCGAGCGTCGACGGTTCATCGTCCAGGGTCAGGTCCACGGTGTCCTCATCCGGGTAGCGGGTGAGCAGGAACATCTGCCCCTTGTCGCTGTGGCAGCACAAGGTCGCCATGTTGTCTTCCTCGTCATCGCAAGGGGTGGCGAACAGCAGGGCGGTGTTGATTTGCATGAAGGCGGCTCGGGTCAATGGAAACGAAAGTGAATTCTGACAGCCTTGGGGGCATCGATAAACGTAAAGTTTCCCCCCCTTGACCGAAATTGTCGCAGCGCTGCAAGCGGTAATGACCGATCAGTCGTTAAGCTTCCGCGAGCCCTGAACATTACCGTCCGGCTTGCCACGGGTTGGCTATCGTTGATCCGTGATCGTCGGATGTACGCGACGCTTCAATTATTACAAAGCCCAAGCGGAGTACCACAGATGGCGTTCTTCACCGCAGCCAGCAAAGCCGACTTCCAGCATCAACTGCAAGCGGCCCTGGCGCAGCACATCAGCGAGCAGTCACTGCCACAAGTGGCGCTGTTCGCCGAACAGTTCTTCGGCATCATTTCCATGGACGAGCTCACCCAGCGCAGGCTGTCGGACCTGGCCGGCTGTACCCTTTCCGCCTGGCGCATCATCGAGCGCTTCGACCCCGCGCATCCGCAGGTGCGGGTGTACAACCCCGATTACGAGCGCAATGGCTGGCAGTCGACCCACACCGTGGTCGAGGTGCTGCACGATGACCTGCCGTTCTTGGTGGATTCGGTACGTACCGAGCTCAACCGCCGCGGCTATAGCATTCACACGCTGCAGACCACCGTGCTGAGCGTGCGTCGTGACGCCAAGGGCAATCTGCTCGAACTGTTGCCCAAGGGTACCCAGGGCGAGGGTGTGTGCCATGAATCGCTGATGTACCTGGAGATCGACCGCTGCGCCAACGCTGCCGAATTGACGGTGCTCACCCGCGAAATCGAGCAGGTGCTGGCCGAGGTGCGGGTGGCGGTGGCCGATTTCGAGCCGATGAAAGCCAAGCTGCAGGAAGTCATGGCGCAGGTGGAGCAAACCGCGTTTGCGCCAGCGCACCACGAAAAGGGTGAGGTCAAGGCGTTCCTCGAGTGGCTGCTGGACAACCACTTCACCTTCCTCGGTTATGAAGAATTCACCGTGCAGGCCGACAGCGCCGGCGGCCAGATGGTCTACGACGAGCAGTCGTTCCTGGGCTTGCCGCGCCGCCTGCGTGTGGGCCTGACGCCTGAAGAGCTGCGTATCGAAGACTACGCGGTGGCTTACCTTGCAGAGCCGCTGCTGTTGTCGTTCGCCAAGGCTGCACTGCCCAGCCGGGTGCACCGCCCGGCCTACCCGGATTACGTCTCGATCCGCCAGCTGGACGCCGATGGCAAGGTGCTCAAGGAACACCGCTTCATGGGCCTTTACACCTCGTCGGTGTACGGCGAGAGCGTGCACGCCATTCCATACATCCGGGTCAAGGTCGCCGAGGTCGAGCGCCGCTCCGGCTTCGACGCCAAGGCACACCTGGGCAAGGAACTGGCCCAGGTACTCGAAGTGCTGCCACGCGACGATCTGTTCCAGACCCCGGTCGACGAGCTGTTCAGCACGGTGATGTCGATCGTGCAGATCCAGGAGCGCAACAAGATCCGTGTGTTCCTGCGCAAGGACCCGTACGGGCGCTTCTGCTATTGCCTGGCCTACGTGCCACGGGAAATCTACTCCACCGAAGTGCGGCAGAAGATCCAGCAGGTGCTGATGGAGCGCCTGAAGGCCAGCGACTGCGAGTTCTGGACGTTCTTCTCCGAATCGGTGCTGGCACGCGTGCAGCTGATTCTGCGCGTCGATCCGAAGAACCGTATCGCCATCGACCCGCAGCAACTGGAAAACGAAGTGATCCAGGCCTGCCGCTCGTGGCATGACGACTACGCCGCGCTGGTGGTGGAGAACTTCGGTGAAGCCCAGGGCACCAACATTCTCGCCGATTTCCCCAAAGGTTTCCCGGCCGGCTACCGTGAGCGCTTTGCCGCCCATTCTGCGGTGGTCGACCTGCAACATGTGCTGGCCCTGTCCGAAAGCAAGCCGCTGGCGATGAGCTTCTACCAGCCGCTGACGCGTCTGGGCGAACGCTTGCTGCACTGCAAGCTGTACCACGCGGACACGCCATTGGCGTTGTCGGACGTGCTGCCGATCCTGGAAAACCTTGGCCTGCGTGTGCTGGGCGAGTTCCCCTATCGCTTGCGCCACGCCAGTGGTCGTGAATACTGGATCCACGATTTCGCCTTCACTTACAGCGAAGGCTTGAGCCTGGACATCCAGCAACTCAACGACGTGCTCCAGGACGCGTTCATCCATATCGTCCAGGGCGATGCCGAGAATGACGCGTTCAACCGCCTGGTGCTCACCGCCGGCCTGCCATGGCGCGACGTGGCGCTGCTGCGCGCCTATGCCCGCTACCTCAAGCAGATCCGCCTGGGCTTCGACCTTGGCTACATCGCCAGCACGCTGAACAACCACACCGACATCGCCCGTGAGCTGACCCGGTTGTTCAAGACCCGCTTCTACCTGGCGCGCAAGCTCACTGCCGATGACCTGGACGACAAGCAGCAACGCCTGGAACAAGCCATCCTCAGCGCCCTGGACGATGTCCAGGTGCTCAACGAGGACCGCATCCTGCGCCGCTACCTGGACCTGATCAAGGCCACCCTGCGCACCAACTTCTACCAGCCTGATGCCAACGGCCAGAGCAAGTCGTACTTCAGCTTCAAGTTCAACCCCAAGCTGATCCCCGAGCTGCCCAAACCGGTACCCAAGTTCGAGATCTTCGTCTATTCGCCACGGGTCGAGGGTGTGCACCTGCGCTTCGGCAATGTGGCACGCGGTGGCCTGCGCTGGTCGGACCGTGAAGAGGACTTCCGTACCGAGGTGCTTGGGCTGGTCAAAGCCCAGCAGGTGAAGAACTCGGTGATCGTGCCCGTCGGTGCCAAGGGCGGCTTCCTGCCACGGCGTTTGCCGCTGGGCGGCACGCGTGACGAAATCGCCGCCGAAGGCGTGGCCTGCTACCGCATATTCATCTCGGGCCTGCTCGACATTACCGACAACCTCAAGGACGGCGGCGTGGTGCCACCGGCCAACGTGGTGCGTCACGATGACGATGACCCGTACCTGGTGGTGGCGGCCGACAAGGGCACCGCGACCTTCTCCGACATCGCCAACGGCATCGCCATCGATTACGGCTTCTGGCTGGGCGATGCCTTCGCCTCGGGTGGCTCTGCCGGCTACGACCACAAGAAGATGGGCATTACCGCCCGTGGTGCCTGGGTGGGCGTGCAGCGCCACTTCCGCGAGCGCGGCATCAATGTGCAGCAGGACCCGATCACCGTCATCGGCGTCGGTGACATGGCCGGTGACGTGTTCGGCAACGGCCTGCTGATGTCCGACAAGCTGCAACTGGTAGCGGCGTTCAACCACCTGCACATCTTCATCGACCCGAACCCGGACCCGGCCAGCAGCTTCGCCGAGCGCCAGCGGCTGTTCGACTTGCCGCGTTCGGCCTGGAGCGATTACGACACCAGCATCATGTCCGAAGGCGGCGGGATCTTCCCGCGCAGTGCCAAGAGCATCGCCATCACGCCGCAAATGAAGGAACGCTTCGCCATCGAGGCCGACCGGCTGACACCGACCGAGCTGCTGCATGCATTGCTCAAGGCACCGGTAGACCTGCTGTGGAACGGGGGCATCGGTACCTACGTCAAGGCCAGCAGCGAAAGCCACGCCGATGTCGGCGACAAGGCCAATGACGCGTTGCGGGTCAACGGCAACGAACTGCGCTGCAAGGTGGTGGGCGAGGGCGGCAACCTCGGCATGACCCAGCTCGGCCGTGTCGAGTTCGGCCTCAACGGCGGTGCCACCAATACCGACTTCATCGACAACGCCGGTGGGGTGGACTGCTCCGACCACGAGGTCAACATCAAGATCCTGCTCAACGAAGTGGTGCAGGGTGGCGACATGACCGAGAAGCAGCGCAACCAGCTGCTTGGCAGCATGACCGATGAAGTGGGCGGGCTGGTGCTTGGCAACAACTACAAGCAGACCCAGGCGCTTTCGTTGGCGGCGCGTCGCGCCCGCGAGCGGATCGCCGAGTACAAGCGCCTGATGGCCGACCTCGAGAGCCGTGGCAAGCTGGACCGTGCCATTGAGTTCCTGCCGACCGAGGAGCAGTTGGCCGATCGCCTGGCGGCCGGCCAGGGCCTGACCCGTGCCGAGCTGTCAGTGCTGATTTCCTACAGCAAGATCGACCTCAAGGAGCAGTTGCTCAAGTCGCTGGTGCCGGACGATGACTACCTGACCCGCGACATGGAAACCGCCTTCCCGCCGTCGCTGGTCAGCAAGTTCGGCGAAGCCATGCGCCGCCACCGCCTCAAGCGCGAGATCGTCAGTACCCAGATCGCCAACGACCTGGTCAACAACATGGGCATCACCTTCGTCCAGCGGCTGAAAGAGTCGACCGGCATGAGCCCGGCCAATGTTGCCGGGGCCTATGTGATCGTGCGTGACATCTTCCATCTGCCGCACTGGTTCCGCCAGATAGAGGCGTTGGACTACCAGGTGCCGGCGGAAATCCAGCTGACCCTGATGGACGAGCTGATGCGTCTGGGGCGCCGCGCGACCCGCTGGTTCCTGCGCAGCCGGCGCAACGAGCAGGATGCCGGGCGCGACACCGCGCACTTCGGCCCGAAAATCGCCCAGTTGGGGCTCAAGCTCGACGAACTGCTGGAGGGCCCGACCCGCGAACGCTGGATGGTCCGCTATCAGAGCTTCGTCGATGCCGGCGTGCCGGAGTTGCTCGCACGCATGGTGGCAGGCACCAGCCACCTGTACACGTTGCTGCCGATCATCGAGGCGGCAGACGTGACCGGGCATGAGCCGGCCCAGGTGGCCAAGGCGTTCTTCGCCGTGGGCAGTGCGCTGGACTTGACCTGGTACTTGCAGGAAATCAGCAACCTGCCGGTGGAGAACAACTGGCAGGCCCTGGCCCGCGAGGCGTTCCGCGACGATATCGACCTGCAGCAACGGGCCATCACCATCTCGGTGCTGCAGATGGTCGATGCCCCGCAAGACATGGATGCCCGCGTGGCGCTGTGGGCCGAGCAACATCGGGTCATGGTCGAGCGCTGGCGTGCCATGCTCGACGACCTGCGCAATGCGACGGGTACCGACTATGCGATGTACGCGGTGGCCAACCGCGAGCTGGTCGACCTGGCGATGAGCGGGCAGGCGGTGGCAGTGCCGTCCTGATCGGACAGTTGAAATGAAGAAGCCCCGGCAGTGATGCCGGGGCTTTTTCATGCTGGCGCCCGCCTTACGGATGATCGGCCCCCAGGTAGGAGCGGCCTTGTGTCGCGAAAGGGTCGCGTAGCGGCCCCGGCAATATCAGCCTGATGCATGAATTGCGGGGGCGCTGCGCACCCCTTTCGCGACACGAGGCCGCTCCTACGGGGCCGTGTGTTATTTGAACCGCCGCTCCACGCCTTTTTCCACCAGGATTTTTGCCGAAATCTCCTCCACCGAAAAATGCGTGGAGTTGATGTTGGGGATGTTCTCCCGCCGGAACAGGCTCTCGACCTCGCGTACCTCGAACTCGCACTGAGCAAAACTCGAATACCGGCTGTTGGGCTTGCGCTCGTGGCGGATGGCGGTCAGGCGGTCGGGGTCGATGGTCAGGCCGAACAGCTTGTTGTGATGCTTCTTGAGCACCGCCGGCAGTTGCAGGCGCTCCATGTCGTCTTCGGTGAGCGGGTAGTTGGCCGCGCGAATACCGAACTGCATCGCCATGTACAGGCAGGTCGGGGTCTTGCCGCAACGCGATACGCCGACCAGGATCAGGTCGGCCTTGTCGTAATAATGGGTGCGCGCGCCGTCGTCGTTGTCGAGCGCGAAATTCACCGCCTCGATGCGCTCCATGTAGTTGGAATTACCGCCAATGGAGTGGGACTTGCCGACGGAATACGACGAATGGGCAGTCAATTCCTGCTCGAGCGGGGATAAAAACGTCGAAAAGATGTCGATCATGAAGCCGTTCGACGTCGCCAGGATCTCACGGATGTCCTGATTGACGATGGTGTCGAAGATGATCGGGCGCATGCCGTCGCGCTCGGCGGCGGCATTGATTTGCTGCACCATCGTGCGCGCCTTGTCCGGCGTGTCGATGTACGGACGGGTGAATTTGTTGAATGGAATGCTATCGAATTGCGCGAGCAGGCTTTGGCCCAGGGTTTCGGCAGTGATGCCGGTGCCATCGGAGATGAAGAACGCGGTTCGTTTCATTTGCGATCTGGGCCTTAAGCTGATGACGTTTCTTGGATATGATAAGTTCGGTTTGCCGAATGCGGCTGTCGGCATTCTCACTTATTTTCCAGGTACAGGCCACAAGCGTCCGGCCCAGTCAAAAGGCAGGCGGGCGCCCTTGAGCTTTTCCAATACAGTTAGTGGAGAGATCACCTTGGTAGAGTACGTAGTTTCCCTCGATAAGCTCGGCGTCCATGATGTGGAGCATGTGGGGGGCAAGAACGCATCCCTGGGCGAGATGATCAGTAACCTCGCCGGTGCCGGCGTGTCGGTGCCGGGCGGCTTTGCCACTACGGCTCAGGCGTACCGTGATTTTCTCGAGCAAAGCGGGCTGAACGACCGCATTCACGCCGCGCTCGACGCGCTGGATGTCGATGACATCAATGCCCTGACCAAGACCGGCGCGCAGATTCGCCAGTGGGTCATGGAGGCCGAGTTCCCGGCTCGACTGGATTCGGAAATCCGTACGGCCTTCGCCGAGATGGCCGCTGGCAACGACAACATGGCCGTTGCCGTGCGTTCCTCGGCCACCGCTGAAGACTTGCCGGACGCCTCTTTTGCCGGCCAGCAGGAAACCTTCCTCAACATCCGTGGCGTCGATAACGTGATCCGCGCGGCCAAGGAAGTGTTCGCCTCGCTGTTCAACGACCGCGCCATCGCCTACCGCGTGCACCAGGGCTTCGACCACAAGCTGGTGGCCCTGTCGGCCGGCGTGCAGCGCATGGTCCGCTCTGAAACCGGCACCGCCGGTGTCATGTTCACCCTCGACACCGAGTCGGGTTTCCGCGATGTGGTGTTCATTACCGGTGCCTACGGCCTGGGCGAAACCGTGGTGCAGGGTGCGGTCAACCCTGACGAGTTCTACGTACACAAGAACACCCTGCAGGCCGGCCGCCCGGCCATCCTGCGCCGCAACCTGGGCAGCAAGGCGATCAAGATGATCTACGGCGACGAGGCCAAGGCCGGTCGCTCGGTCAAGACCGTCGAAGTCGACCGTGCCGAACGTGCGCGCTTCTGCCTGACCGACGCCGAGGTCAGCGAGCTGGCCAAGCAGGCCATGATCATCGAGCAGCACTACCAGCGCCCGATGGACATCGAATGGGCCAAGGACGGTGACGACGGCAAGCTCTACATCGTGCAGGCCCGCCCTGAAACCGTGAAAAGCCGCGCCAGCGCCAATGTCATGGAGCGTTACCTGCTCAAGGAGAAGGGCACCGTACTGGTTGAAGGCCGTGCGATCGGCCAGCGCATCGGCGCGGGCAAGGTCCGCGTGATCAAGGACGTGTCCGAGATGGACAAGGTGCAGCCGGGCGACGTGCTGGTCTCCGACATGACCGACCCGGACTGGGAGCCGGTGATGAAGCGCGCCAGCGCCATCGTCACCAACCGCGGCGGGCGTACCTGCCACGCGGCGATCATCGCCCGCGAGCTGGGTATTCCGGCAGTGGTAGGTTGTGGCAACGCCACCCAGCTGCTCAAGGATGGCCAGGGCGTGACCGTGTCCTGCGCCGAAGGCGATACCGGCTTCATTTTTGAAGGTGAACTGGGCTTTGACGTCAAGCAGAACTCGGTCGATGCCATGCCCGACCTGCCGTTCAAGATCATGATGAACGTCGGCAACCCGGACCGCGCCTTCGATTTCGCCCAGCTGCCCAACGCCGGTGTCGGCCTGGCGCGCCTTGAGTTCATCATCAACCGCATGATCGGCGTGCACCCCAAGGCGCTGCTGAACTACGCCGGCCTGCCGCCGGAGCTCAAAGAAAGCGTCGACAAGCGCATCGCCGGCTACAACGACCCGGTCGGCTTCTATGTCGAGAAGCTGGTCGAGGGCATCAGCACCCTGGCGGCGGCCTTCTACCCGAAAAAGGTCATCGTGCGCCTGTCGGACTTCAAGTCCAACGAGTACGCCAACCTGATCGGCGGCAAACTGTACGAGCCGGAAGAAGAAAACCCGATGCTGGGCTTCCGCGGTGCTTCGCGCTATATCAGCGAGTCGTTCCGTGACTGCTTCGAGCTCGAATGCCGTGCACTGAAGCGCGTGCGTAACGAGATGGGCCTGACCAACGTCGAGATCATGGTGCCGTTCGTGCGCACCTTGGGCGAAGCCAGCCAGGTGGTCGACCTGCTGGCCGAAAACGGCCTGGCCCGTGGCGACAATGGCCTGCGCGTGATCATGATGTGCGAGCTGCCGTCCAACGCCATCCTGGCTGAAGAATTCCTCGAGTACTTCGACGGCTTCTCCATCGGTTCCAACGACCTCACCCAGCTGACCCTGGGCCTGGACCGCGACTCGGGTATCATCGCCCACCTGTTCGACGAGCGTAACCCGGCGGTGAAGAAGCTGTTGGCCAATGCCATTCAGGCATGCAACAAGGCTGGCAAGTACATCGGCATCTGCGGCCAGGGCCCGTCGGACCACCCGGACCTCGCCAAGTGGCTGATGGAGCAAGGCATCGAAAGCGTGTCGCTGAACCCGGACTCGGTACTCGAGACCTGGTTCTTCCTGGCCGAGGGCCAGGGCGCGGTCTGATAGATGAAATGCGGGGGCGCGTCTGGCGTGCCCCCGCCTGGTTTTTTCCAGGGCGAGTTCCAGTGATGGATCCCGCCCTTTTTTGTGCATCAAGCAACCTTATGCAAAGCAGCAGTGTTCTATTCCCAGTGGCCTTGCTCAGTGCCGAGCGCCGCGGTGATCTCAGTGAAGACGTCTACCGGATCAAAGCCGGCAACAGCCCTGACCCCAGCGTCGAACTGGCCGTGACCCGCCTGGGGCTGGCCGACCAGGGTGGCGCCCAAGGCGTGCCGGTTATTCTCCTGCATGGCAGTTTCTCCAATCGGCGTTTCTGGTATTCGCCCAAGGGCATTGGCCTGGGGGCTTACCTGGCACGTGCGGGCTTCGATGTCTGGATCCCGGAAATGCGTGGCCACGGGTTGTCGCCGCGCAACCACAAGTGGCGGCACAACCGGGTCGCTGACTATGCCCGCTATGACTTGCCGCTGATCGCGGCCTTCGTTGAAGAACAGTCCGGTTCAGCCCCCCACTGGATAGGCCATTCGCTTGGCGGTACCACCTTGGCGGCAGCGCTTGGCGGTGGTTTTCTGCAGTCCGGGCAGGTCGCCAGTGCCGCGTTTTTCGGTACCCAGATCAGCCGGGTGTACTGGCCGTTGAAGGTGCCACCCCTGACCTGGGGCGCAAAGCTGCTGCTCAGGCGTTGGGGGCAGATTTCCGGCCCGCGCTTCAAGCGCGGGCCTGAGGATGAGCCGATAGGCCTGGCGCTGGAAAGCATGCGTTGGCACGGCCTGTTTGGCCGTTTTGGTGACGAGGACAGTGACTGGTGGGCGGGGCTTGCCGAGGTGGATGTGCCGGTGCTGGCAGTGGCTGGCGCGGGAGACTTCCAGGACCCGGTGTGGGCTTGTCGCAAGCTGTTCGATCAGTTGGGTGGCGAGCGCAAGCAGTTCCTCAGGCTGGGGCGCGAGGAAGGCTTCGAGGCGTTCGGGCATGTCGACATGCTGGTGAGCAAGGCGGCGCAGGCGCAGGTGTGGCCATTGGTGCAACGCTGGTTGCGCCAGCCGTTGCTGCCAGTGCATGGGGCGACCGTGGTTACGGAGCCAGTCACGGTCAGCTGATTTTCTGCTGGGTGTCGTGGCCCGCTTGGGCTACGACAGGCGAAATACAGATGACCGAGCAGTCCCGGATGACTGCGACTGCCTCCCCGGTGTAGCCTTGGCAGACACCCGCTTTCGTTGTGACTGACAGGAGCTTCCCATGCAGCATTACGTAACGCCCGACCTGTGCGACGCCTACCCGGACCTGGTCCAGGTGCTGGAACCGATGTTCAGCAACTTCGGTGGCCGCGATTCATTTGGTGGCCAGATCGTTACCATCAAGTGCTTCGAGGACAACTCGCGGGTCAAAGAGCAGGTTGAGCTCGACGGCAAGGGCAAGGTTCTGGTGGTCGATGGCGGTGGTTCGCTGCGCTGTGCATTGCTCGGTGACATGCTTGCCGAAAAGGCTGCCAAGAACGGCTGGGAAGGCCTGGTGATCTATGGCTGCGTGCGTGACGTCGATGTGCTGATCCAGACCAGCGTCGGTGTGCAGGCGCTGGCCAGCCATCCGATGAAGACCGACAAGCGCGGTATCGGCGACCTCAATGTGGCTGTGACCTTCGCCGGCGTGACGTTCCGCCCTGGCGAGTATGTGTATGCCGACAACAATGGTGTGATCGTCTCGCCAAGCCCGCTGGAAATGCCGCAGTGATGCGCCGCACGCGCTGATGGAGCTTTGATGTTCGAGGAAGACAACGCGCAGTGGGGGCTGGTGCACGCCCTGGTGCTCGATGGTAAAGGCGGCGCGCGCTCGATCCCCCGGACCGAGCTGGACGATCTGCAGTTGCAGCCACAGCAAAGCCTGTGGCTGCACTGGGATCGCAGTCATCCCCAGACCCGTACCTGGCTGCAGCAAGAGAGCGGCCTGAGTGAGTTCGCCTGCGACCTGCTGCTGGAGGAAAACACCCGTCCGCGCCTGTTGCCGCTGGCCGATGAACAGCTGCTGTTGTTCTTGCGTGGGGTGAACCTCAACCCGGGCGCCGAGCCCGAAGACATGGTATCGGTACGTATTTTCGCCCAGGCGCGGCGGGTCATTTCGCTGCGCTTGCGGCCTTTGCGCGCCAGTGACGAAATTCTCCGTCTGCTGGACGAGGGCAGGGGGCCCAGATCGGCGTCCGAGCTGCTGCTGCTGATGGGCGAATTGCTCACCGAGAAAGTGCAGGGTTTGGTCAACGATCTGTCGGAGCTGGTCGATCTGGAGGAAGAAAAGGTTGAATCCGACGAACGGTACAGCCCTGAGCACGGCAGCTTGCAGCAGATTCGTCGCCGAGCCGCCGGCCTGCGGCGTTTTCTCGCCCCGCAGCGGGAGATCTATGCCCAGCTGTCGCGCAGCCGCTGGAGCTGGTTCGCCGATGCGGACGCAGACTACTGGAACGAGCTGAACAACAGCCTGATCCGCTACCTGGAAGAGCTGGAGCTGGCCCGTGAGCGGGCCGCGCTGGTGCTGGAAAGCGAGGACCGGCGGCGCAGCGAGCGGATGAACCGGACCATGTACCGCTTCGGCATCATTACCTGCATTTTCCTGCCCATGAGCTTCGTCACCGGGTTGCTGGGGATCAATGTCGGCGGCATTCCGGGGGCGGAAAACCCCTATGGTTTCCTGTTTGCCTGTATTGTCGTGCTCGGGCTTGCGGTGGGGCAGTGGTGGCTGTTCCGACGGCTGCGGTGGGTTTGAATGCTTATTGGAATGTACCGGCCTTGTCGCTGGCAAGCCGGCCGCCACATGAGCCGAAGTGTGACCCGGCGTCTGTCGCTCTCGTCTCTGACTGACATTGCGCGAGGTGCACATGCACGATCCGTTTGAACAATCCCTGCGTGACCTGCTCAACGCGTCGCCGTCCGGTGAGGACCGTGACGACGCTGCGTGCCTGGGTCGCGTGCTGAAAACCGCCAACCGCCAGGTTGGCGCCGGTGACCTGTTCAGCCTGCTTGGCCGCTGGAGCCAGGCGCTGCTGATCGCCGTGAACAATGGCTCGGCGCATGTCGCGCCGGTGCGCCGCACTTCTGCCCGTAACGCTGCCGACGGCAGCAAAGCTGATAAGGCCGATTGAATATGGAACTCGATCTCTGGACCCAGAGCCTGGTCACTGCCATGACCGCCCTATGGACCAAGGTGGCGAACTTCATCCCCAACCTGTTCGGCGCGCTGGTCGTGGTGCTGCTCGGTTTCGTGGTGGCCAAGCTGCTCGATACGCTGTTGTCCAAGCTGCTGGCCAAGTTTGGTCTGGATCGCCTGATGGCCGGTACCGGCTTGACCAAAATGCTCAGCCGTGGCGGCATTCAGGTGCCGATCTCGACCTTGATCGGCAAGATCGTCTACTGGTTCGTACTGCTGATTTTCCTGGTCTCTGCTGCCGAATCGCTAGGCCTCGAGCGCGTCTCCGCAACCCTCGACATGCTTGCCCTCTACCTGCCAAAGGTATTTGGTGCGGCCTTGGTGTTGCTGGTTGGCGTGCTGCTGGCGCAAGTGGCCAACGGCCTGGTGCGTGGCGCTGCCGAAGGTATCGGCCTTGAGTATTCCGCAGGCCTTGGGCGCATTACCCAAGGCCTGGTGATCATCATCAGTATTTCGGTGGCGATCAGCCAGCTCGAGGTCAAGACCGACCTGCTCAACCACGTGATCGTGATCGGGCTGATTACCGTTGGTCTGGCCGTTGCGCTTGCGATGGGGCTCGGCAGTCGCGAAATCGCTGGGCAGATTCTGGCCGGTATCTATGTGCGTGAGCTTTACCAGGTCGGCCAGCAGGTGCGGATTGGAGAGGTCGAGGGGCAGATCGAGGAGATCGGCACGGTAAAGACGACGTTGCTGACCGATGATGGCGAACTGGTGTCGTTGTCTAATCGTGTGCTGCTCGAGCAACGCGTCAATAGCCGCTAATTGTCCAAAAGCTGTTAATGTATGCCGCCGCAGAAATCCGCCCACGTGGCCGAGCGGCGACATTGACCTGACTGTCGGCCAGATCCGTTTTGAATAAAGTTCATTCGCCGCCCATGCGTTACGACCCGCGCGAGCTCACCGACGAGGAGTTGGTGGCGCGTTCGCATGAGGAGCTGTATCACGTTACCCGCGCCTATGAAGAGCTCATGCGGCGCTACCAGCGGACCCTGTTCAACGTGTGCGCGCGTTATCTGGGGAACGACCGGGATGCTGACGATGTCTGTCAGGAGGTGATGCTCAAGGTGCTTTACGGTCTGAAGAACTTCGAGGGTAAATCCAAGTTCAAGACCTGGCTCTACAGCATTACCTATAACGAGTGCATTACCCAGTACCGCAAGGAGCGCCGCAAACGTCGGTTGATGGATGCCTTGAGTCTTGACCCTGTTGAAGAGGCGTCTGAAGACAAGGCACCCAAACCCGAAGAAAAGGGTGGCCTGGACAAGTGGCTTGTGTATGTGAACCCGATCGACCGGGAAATTCTGGTGCTGCGATTTGTTGCGGAACTGGAATTTCAGGAGATCGCGGATATCATGCACATGGGTCTGAGCGCAACGAAAATGCGCTACAAGCGCGCGCTGGACAAGCTTAGAGAGAAATTTGCAGGTATGGATGAAACTTAGCCCCTTGCGAATATCTCTAACGAATCGGCAAGTTCTGCTAGACTTGCCGTCGAGTTGTCCGCCGGATTTTGGTGGGACTGCTTAACTATCACCAGATGGGGATTTAACGGATGAAATTGAAAAACACCTTGGGCTTGGCCATTGGCTCGCTCGTTGCTGCTACTTCGTTCGGCGTTCTGGCACAAGGCCAAGGCGCTGTCGAAATCGAAGGCAACGTGACCAAGCAGTACTACGACAGCGAGCGCAACTTCCAGAACGACGGCACCAACCCTGGTGTTCGCCTCGGTTACTTCCTGACCGATGACGTCTCCCTGGACCTGGGCTACAACGAGACCCACAACGCTCGTGGCGAAGTCTTCAACAAAGACATCAAAGGTTCCAAAGCCAAGCTCGACGCTACCTACCACTTCGGTACCGTAGGCGACGCGCTGCGTCCGTACGTTTCCGCTGGTTTCGCTCACGAGAGCCTGGGCCAGGCCACTCGTAGCGGCCGTGACCACTCCACCTTCGCCAACGTTGGCGCTGGCGCCAAGTGGTACATCACCGACATGTTCTTCGCCCGTGCCGGCGTTGAAGCCATGTACAACATCGACAACGGCAACACCGAGTGGGGCCCGACCGTTGGTGTGGGTCTGAACTTCGGTGGCAGCGGTGGCAAAGTTGCTCCGGCTCCTGCTCCAGTTGCTGAAGTCTGCTCCGACAGCGACAACGATGGCGTTTGCGACAACGTCGACAAGTGCCCAGACACCCCAGCCAACGTTACCGTTGACGCTGATGGCTGCCCGGCTGTTGCCGAAGTCGTTCGCGTTGAGCTGGACGTCAAGTTCGACTTCGACAAGTCGGTCGTCAAGCCTAACAGCTACGGCGACATCAAGAACCTGGCTGACTTCATGAAGCAGTACCCACAGACCACCACCGTGGTTGAAGGTCACACTGACTCCGTGGGCCCAGATGCTTACAACCAGAAGCTGTCCGAGCGTCGTGCCAACGCCGTCAAAGACGTGCTGACCCAGCAGTACGGTGTTGAGTCGACTCGTGTTGACTCGGTTGGCTACGGCGAAACCCGTCCGGTTGCCGACAACGCCACCGAAGAAGGCCGTGCTGTCAACCGTCGCGTTGAAGCTCAGGTAGAAGCCCAAGCCAAGTAATTGGTTGAAGCTTCACTGAAAAACCCGGCCTCGGCCGGGTTTTTCGTGTCTGGAGCAGGTGGTTTCCAGGCAAGGCATTAAGCCGATGAACACCGCATCAACCGGTTGCCGCCATCCGCTGATGGGCCTCCAAGTTCCCTGCCACCTCGCCAATCACCAGGATTGCCGGGCTGCGCAAGCCGAACGCCCGCGCATCCTCCAGCATCCCCCGCAAGTCGCTGCGGCACTCGCGTTGCCTGGGCAGTGACGCATTCTCGATCATCGCCACCGGCATCCCCGGCGCCATGCCGCCGTCCAGCAAGCCCTGGCGAATCTGCTCCAGCCTCGCTACCCCCATGTACACCACCAGGGTTGTGCCACCCTGTGCCAGCGCCGTCCAGTTCAGCTCGCTGTCATCCTGGGTGTGCGCGGTCACCAGTGTCACGCCACGGCTGATCCCGCGTGAGGTAAGCGAAATGCCACACTGGGTCGCGCCTGCCAGGCCTGCAGTAATACCGTTTACCACCTCCACCTCGATGCCATGCCCTTGCAGCCACAAGGCCTCCTCGCCGCCACGGCCAAAAATGCACGGGTCGCCGCCTTTGAGCCGCACAACGCAGCGGCCCTGCCGTGCGTGGCGCAGCATCAGGCGCTGAATGAACGCCTGGGGCGTGGAGCGGCAGCCACCCCGTTTGCCCACGGCGATCACCCGTGCCTGCGGGCAGTGTTCCAGCACGGCCGGGTTGACCAGGTCGTCGATCATCACTACATGGGCCTGTTGCAGCGCACGCACGGCTTTCAGGGTGAGCAGTTCGGGGTCACCAGGGCCGGCACCGACCAGCCAGACTTTCGCATTCATCAGGGTTTCCTCATCGGCAAGGCGTGCTCAGCCCTTGAACAGGCTGAACAGCAGTATCAGGTTGAGCAGCAGGGACAGCAGGGCCAGGGTGCGCCAGACCTTCAGTGGCTCCCGTTCAAGCAGTGGGCGTGGATGGCTGTTGAGCGCCTGGCGGTCACCCCGTTCGAGCAGCAGCAACCACTGTTCAGCGGTTTCGAAGCGCTGCGCCGGGTCCGTGGCCACGGCTTGCTGCAGGTTGTGCTGCAGCCATTCCGGCAAGTCGGGGCGATAGCGCGCGGCATTGACCGATTGGCCAAAGCGCGGGCGCTGGAAAGCTTCGACCTCGCCATAGGGGTAATGCCCGGTCAACAGGTGGTAGAGCGTCACACCCACTGCGTAGAGGTCTTGGCGCGGGCTCGGCGGCTGGCCGTCGAAGGCTTCCGGGGCGATGTACGAAGGCGTGCCGGGGAGTTCGTGGCGCGGGTCCTCGGACAGCCCTGGGCAGTACGCCAGGCCGAAGTCCAGCAGGCGCAGTTGGCCGTCTTCGCCCAGGTGCAGGTTGTCGGGCTTGATGTCACGGTGCAGCAAGTTGCGTCGGTGCAGCACACCAACGGCCTGCAGTAACTGGCGGGCCACTTCCAGCCACTGTGCCAGTGGCAACGGGCCCTGCTCGGCCAGCTGGGCGGCCAGGGTTCGGCCGCTGTGTTCGCGCATCACGTAATACAGGTGCTGGCGCTGGCTGGCGGCGTGCAGTTCGGGGAAATGGCGGCCGGCTACGCGGCGCAGGAACCATTCTTCAAGCAACAGCGCCTGGGCAGCGCCCGGCTCTTGTTCGCGTTCCGCGGGCAAGGTTTTCAGTAGCCACGGCTGGCCCTGGCTGTCGCGCACGCGGTACAACAGCGATTGGCGGCTTTGTGCCAGGCGCGCCTCGATCTGCCAGCCATCGATTGCCTGGCCTTCGCGCAGTTCGCGGGGTAAGGGCCATTGCTGCAGTTGGACCAGGGTATCGCCAAGGTTGGCCGTGCCCACGCGCTCGACCCGTACCAGCAGGGCGCTGGCATTGTCCTGGCTGCCATTGTGGTGGGCGCTGGCGACCAGTGTATCGGCGGCCAGTTGCAGGTCGGGCTGCTCGCGCAGTACGGCCTGGATGTGCTGGTCACCCAGGCTGGCCCAGACGCCGTCACTGAGCAACAGGTAGCACTCGCCGGGCTGCAGCTCACCGTCCAGGTAGTCCACCAGCAGGTGCTGGTCCAGGCCCAGTGCGCGTTTGAGCACATGCTGCATGCCGGGTTGGTCCCACACATGGTCTTCACTCAGGCACTGCAGGCGGCCGTCGTGCCAGCGATAGGCGCGGCAGTCGCCGACGTGTGCCAGGGTGAAGCGGCGCCCGCGCAGCACCAGCGCGCTGAGCGTGGTCAGGAGCGGCTGGCTGCCCTGAGCGCGCAGCCAGCGGTTCTGTGCCGACAGCAGGCGGTCCAGTGCCTGCGCCACGCCCCAGGTGGCGGGGGTGGCGTAGTAATCCATGGCCAGGGCCTGCAAGCTGGCACGTGCTGCAAGGCCGCCGTCAGCACATTGGCTGACGCCGTCGGCAAGGGCGAACAGGTAACCCTTGCTGGCGGCAAGCTCCGGCGCCGGGGTGACCAGGCGCAAGGCGTCCTGGTTCTCCTCGCGCGGCCCCGTGGCGCTGGCCTGGGCGAAACTCAGTTGCAGGCTCATCGGCTCGCCTCAGACCCGCGCCGCGGTGACCGCTGCAGAACCCCAGGTGGTGCGCCAGCGCTGCTTGACCCCGTGCAGCCCGAACCAGGCCAGCAGGCCCAGGCTGGCAAACAGCCACAGGCCCATCTGGTAGTCACCGGTGTGCTGCTTGATGGTGCCGAGCCCGGCTGCCAGCAGGAAGCCGCCGATGCCGCCGGCCATGCCGATCAGTCCGGTCATCACGCCGATTTCCTGGCGGAAGCGTTGGGGGACCAGCTGGAACACCGCGCCGTTACCCGCACCCAGGCCGAGCATGGCGCTGACGAACAACGCCAGGGCCGCTGTGGCGCTGGGCAGGTTGAAGCCGACGGCAGCAATGCAGATGGCGGCCACGCTGTACATGCCAAGCAGGGTGCGGATGCCGCCGAAACGGTCGGCCAGGGCGCCGCCCAGCGGGCGCATCAGGCTGCCGGCGAACACGCAGGCGGCGGTGTAGTAGCCTGCCGTGATCGGGCTGAGGCCGTACTGGTCGCTGAAATAGCCGGGCAGGGCGCTGGCCAGGCCGATGAAGCCGCCGAAGGTGACGCTGTAGAAGAACATGAACCACCAGCTGTCACGATCACCCAGCGCCTTGAGGTAGTCGGCCATGGCCTTTGGCTTGGGCCGTTGTGGTGCATTGCGCGCGAGCAGGGCGAACACCACGACCGTCACCAGCAGCGGGATCACGGCGAAACCGAATACGTTGTTCCAGCCAAAGCCTGCGGCCAGCACCGGGGCCAGCAACGCGGCGAAGACGGTGCCGGAGTTGCCCGCGCCAGCGATGCCCATCGCCTTGCCCTGGTGTTGCGGCGGATACCATTGCGAGGCCAGCGGCAGCGACACGGCGAACGAGGCGCCGGCAACACCGAGAAACACACCGAGCAGCAGGGCTTGCTCGTAGGTGTGCACGCCCAGGTACCAGGCACAGGCCAGGGCGACAATCACGATGACCTGGCCGATCAGCCCGGCGGTTTTCGGTGAGAGGCGGTCGACCAGCAGGCCCATGACAAAACGCAGCACGGCACCGGCGAGGATGGGTGTTGCGACCATCAGGCCCCGTTGCTGTGCACTCAGTTGCAGGTCGGTGGCGATCTGTACGGCCAGCGGGCCGAGCAGGTACCACACCATGAAGCTCAGGTCGAAATACAGGAACGCAGCGAACAGCGTGGGCACATGCCCGGATTTCCAGAAGCTGGTACTCATCGAACACCTCACTCGGCAATGCAACGGAAACGAAAAGACGCCGCTACCCGGTCCACTGGCATGGAGGGGTGAGCGACGTCTTTGTCGGGGTTTGTGGGCAACCGCCGTTGGCTACCGGTGCGATATCTTCAGCAAGAGCTGGGCCAACATTGTACGGTCGCCTGCTTACCCCAGCATCTCGTGCATGGCGATGATCTGCTCAGCCACCTGGATCAGCTTCTGCTGGCGGCTCATGGCCTGCCGGCGCATCAGGGTGTACGCCTGTTCTTCGTTGCAGTCTTTCATTTTCATCAGCAGGCCTTTGGCCTGCTCGATGCGCTTGCGCTCGGCCAGTTGCTGGTCGCGGGCCTGCAGCTGGGCCTTGAGCGCCTGGTCGCTCTCGAAGCGGGCCATGGCCACGTCCAGGATTGGCTGCAAGCGGGCGGCGTGGATGCCCTCGACGATGTACGCGCTGACCCCGGCCTGGATCGCCTGGCGCATCACTCCGGGGTCATGCTCGTCGGTGAACAGCACGATCGGCCGCGGCTGGTCGCGGCTCACCATCACCACCTGTTCCATCACGTCGCGGTCGGGTGAGTCGGTATCGATCAACACCACGTCCGGGTGCACCATCTCGACGCAGGCGGGCAGGTCGATGGTCAGGTCTGGCGCCTCGATCACCTCGAAGCCGGCTTCGCGCAGTGCAGCCTTGAGGCGGCCGAGCTTGTTCTGGGTATCGTCGATCAGCAGGATGCGCAGCATGTTGGTGACCCTCACAGACCGATACGGGCATCGGGCGTATCGCCCAAGGCGTGCAGGCTGAAGCTGCGGGCGTAGCCGTATGGGTCGCTGCCATCCCAGCGGATACCGTCGATCAGCAGGCTGCTGCGCATGGGCGTGCCAGGGCAAGCCACGCCCAGCGCCTCGGCGGCTTCTTGGTAAAGCGCCAGCTGCTGGACCTGGCGCGCCACGCCGAGGTAGTCGGGATCATCGCGCAGCAGCCCCCAGCGACGGAACTGGGTCATGAACCACATGCCGTCGGACAAGTAAGGCACATTGGCCCGCCCCTGATCGAACAAGCGCAGGGCATGATGGTCCTGCCAGTGGTTGCCAAGGCCGTCCTGATACACCCCGAGCAGCCGCGGTTCGATGTTTTCAATGGGCGTATCCAGGTAGGCGCTGCCGCTGAGCAGTTGCGCGGTGCCGTGGCGATTTTCCTGGCTTTGTTCGATGAAGCGGCTGGCGGCGAGGATCGCTTTGACCAGCGCCCGGGCGCTGTTTGGGTACTGCTCGGCAAAGGTGCGGGCGCAGGCCAGGACCTTTTCCGGGTGGTCGGGCCAGATCGACTGGCTGGTAGCCAGGGTAAAGCCCTGGCCCTGCGCTACGGCGGCGCCTGCCCAGGGTTCGCCGACGCAGAAGCCATCGATCCGGCCAGCCTGGATGTGCGCCATCATTTGCGCCGGTGGCACCACCACGCTATTGACGTCGTGCAGGGGGTGAATGCCTTGGCTCGCCAGCCAGTAATACAGCCACATGGCATGGGTGCCAGTGGGGAATGTCTGGGCGAAGGTCAGTTTTGCACCCTGCTGGTGCACGTGACGTGCCAGTGCTTCAGGTGTGGTCACAGCCTTGCGCTGAAGGGCGGGGGAGAGGTTGATGGCCTGGGCATTCTGGTTCAGCCCCATGAGCACCGCCATGTCGCTGGCCGGCACCCCGCCGATGCCCAGGTGCACGGCATAGACCAGGCCATAGAGGCAATGAGCGGCATCCAGTTCACCGCTGGCCAGTTTGTCGCGCAGGCCGGCCCATGAGCCCTGGCGTTTGAGGTTGAGTGTCAGGCCGTGTTGCTGGGCGAAGCCCTGGGTGGCCGCTACCACAACCGAAGCACAATCGGTCAGGGCCATGAAACCGATATCGAGGCTGGGTTTTTCTGGCGCATCGCTGCCGTTGACCCATGCCAGGGGTGATGTATTCACGTAGATCCTCGCCTGTACTGAATAGGCTGTGTGCAGGCGATGTAGCAACGCATGTGCCAAGGCGCTGTCATGCCGGCCGCACGCTGGCTATAATCGCAACCTCACTCACCCCTGAGCCTTGCCCGCCCATGTATACCCTGGCCCGCCAGCTGCTGTTCAAGCTTTCCCCGGAAACCTCCCATGACCTGTCCCTGGACCTGATCGGCGCCGGTGGCCGCCTCGGGCTCAACGGCGCGCTGTGCAAGCAGCCGGCGGCATTGCCGGTGTCGGTGATGGGCTTGAACTTCGCCAATCCGGTCGGCCTGGCGGCAGGCCTGGACAAGAATGGCGCGGCCATCGATGGCTTTGCCCAGCTGGGCTTCGGTTTTGTCGAGATCGGCACCGTGACCCCGCGAGCGCAGCCGGGCAACCCGAAGCCGCGCTTGTTCCGCCTGCCAGAGGCCACGGCAATCATCAACCGCATGGGCTTCAACAACCTGGGCGTCGATCACTTGCTCGAGCGGGTGCGCGCCGCGCGTTATGACGGTGTGCTGGGCATCAACATCGGCAAGAACTTCGACACCCCGGTAGAGCGCGCGGTCGACGATTACCTGATCTGCCTGAACAAGGTCTATGGCCACGCCAGCTACATCACCGTGAACATCAGCTCGCCCAATACCCCAGGCCTTCGCAGCCTGCAGTTCGGCGATTCGCTCAAGCAGCTGCTCGATGCCCTGGCCGAGCGCCGCGAACAACTGGCCGGCGAGCATGGCAAGCGTGTGCCGCTGGCGATCAAGATCGCGCCGGACATGAGTGATGAAGAAACTGCGCTGGTGGCGGCAACGCTGATGGAATCGGGCATGGATGCGGTGATCGCTACCAACACCACCATGGGCCGTGAAGGTGTGGAAAACCTGCCGTATGGGGGGGAGGCGGGCGGCCTTTCCGGTGCACCGGTACTGGCAAAGAGCACCCATATCGTCAAGGTGCTGTCGGCCGAGCTGGGCGGCAAGATGCCGATTATTGCTGCCGGGGGTATCACCGAAGGCCGGCATGCCGCAGAGAAGATTGCCGCTGGCGCGAGCCTGGTGCAGATCTACTCAGGCTTCATCTATAAAGGGCCGGCGCTGATCCGTGAGGCAGTGGACGCGATCGCCGCAATGCCGCGGGCATGATCACGCAGGCATAAAAAAGGGCCCCGTCAAGGGGCCCCTGGGCCTTAGCCCGCCGCCCGGATGGGGCGTGCATGGTGACTCGAATTCAGTGTCCTCGTTCAGCCAACGGCGTGATTTTCGTTGAGTCTATGGATGCCAGCGGTGCCAGTCATTCCGTCCCAGTTATCACCGCGACCTTCACGCCAGCCGTTGATCCAGGCTTGGCGAACAGAAGGAAGATTGAAGGGGCAAAGTTCGCGGGATTTGCCGGTGACCCCATATTGGTAGCCACGTGAATATGCTCTTTCCAACGGATCACGCTTAAGTCTTCTCATAGGGTGTTGCCCTCACTTGTTGACTGTAATGTCCCGTCGGCCTCTCCGAGGCCGGGCAGAGTCTTTCTGCCGGTTTGCGCCCGCTGCCGGCGTGGCGGGCTGAAAGTGCCACTTCGTTGCGAAGCGGCCTGAGACCAGTTCTAACGAATGCGAGTCACCGAGGGAATGATCGATTTGTCATAAGCACGTAACGTTTCCAAGGGTGAAGGGATAAGTAAATAAATGCGACTCAACCTTGTTTGGCGTTGAGCCCGCTATGGCCGGGGTTTGCTGAACCTTGACGTCATTTCGCCAGCGTTGCGCTGCGATGAAAGAAATATTTGGTAATGCGACGAAGGGTCACATTGACCCTGAAGTCGACAGAAATTTTTTGTACTGCCTGATGATCTAAGCTGTCTCTGCCACTGGCGAGAGCAGATCGATCAGGCGGCCCGGCCCATCAGCTGCTGCATACTGCGCAGATCAAGGCCACTCGGACGCTTGCTGGAAGGGCGTTCGGGCAAACATCGGCGGGGCGATGCGTCGCTTCGTCACTCAAATAGCCCAAGGCTCTGGAATACACATGTCGGACCGTTTCGAACTTTATCTCACCTGCCCCAAAGGCCTGGAAGGCCTGCTTGCCGAAGAGGCCAAGGGCCTGGGCCTTGACGATGTGCGCGAGCACACCTCGGCCATCCGCGGCGCGGCCGACATGGAAACCGCCTACCGCCTGTGCCTCTGGTCGCGTCTGGCCAACCGCGTGCTGCTGGTGCTCAAGCGCTTCAACATGAAAAATGCCGACGACCTTTACGATGGCGTGAACGCTGTCGACTGGGCCGATCACCTGGCGGCCGACGGTACCCTGGCGGTCGAGTTCAGCGGCCATGGCTCGGGCATCGACAACACCCACTTTGGCGCGCTGAAGGTCAAGGATGCCATCGTCGACAAACTGCGCAATCGTGAAGGTCTGCGCCCATCGGTAGAAAAAGTCGACCCGGACGTGCGTGTTCACCTGCGTCTGGACCGGGGCGAGGCGATTCTTTCGCTCGACCTCTCCGGCCACAGCCTGCACCAGCGCGGCTATCGCCTGCAGCAAGGTGCTGCGCCGCTCAAGGAAAACCTGGCCGCGGCGGTGCTGATCCGTGCCGGCTGGCCACGCATCGCCGCCGAGGGTGGCGCCCTGGCCGACCCGATGTGCGGTGTAGGCACCTTCCTGGTCGAAGCGGCCATGATCGCCGCCGATATGGCACCTAACCTCAAGCGCGAGCGCTGGGGCTTCAGCGCCTGGCTTGGCCATGTGCCGGCCACCTGGCGCAAGGTTCACGAAGAGGCTCAGGCCCGTGCACAGGCCGGCCTGGCCAAACCGCCGCTGTGGATTCGCGGCTACGAGGCAGACCCGCGGCTGATCCAGCCGGGGCGCAACAACGTCGAACGCGCAGGCCTGAGTGAGTGGGTCAAGATCTACCAGGGAGAAGTCGCCAGCTTCGAGCCGCGCCCGGATCAGAACCAGAAGGGCCTGGTCATCAGCAACCCGCCCTACGGCGAACGCCTGGGTGACGAAGCCAGCTTGCTGTACCTCTACCAGAACCTCGGCGAGCGCCTGCGCCAGGCGTGCATGGGCTGGGAAGCTGCAGTGTTCACCGGTGCGCCGGAGCTGGGCAAGCGCATGGGCATCCGTAGCCACAAGCAATATGCGTTCTGGAACGGCGCGCTGCCGTGCAAGCTGCTGCTGTTCAAGGTGCAGCCTGACCAGTTCGTTACCGGTGAACGTCGCGAGGCCCAGGCCGATAGCGGTGATACCCGCCGACCGCTGCCGGTAGCCAGTGAGCCTGCACGCCTGTCCGAAGGCGCTCAGATGTTCGCCAACCGCCTGCACAAGAACCTCAAGCAACTGGGCAAGTGGGCCCGCAAGGAACAGATCGGCTGCTACCGCGTATACGATGCCGATATGCCTGAATATGCCTTGGCGGTCGACCTCTATCAGGATTGGGTACACGTACAGGAATACGCTGCGCCGCGCTCGATCGACCCGGAAAAGGCCCAGGCGCGCCTGCTCGATGCCTTGTCGGCGATCCCCCAGTCGCTGGGCGTCGACCCGCAGCGCGTGGTGCTCAAGCGCCGTGAGCGGCAGAGCGGCACCCGCCAGTATGAGCGCCAGGCCACCGAAGGGCGCTTCCATGAGGTCAGTGAAGGCGGCGTCAAGCTGCTGGTCAACCTCACCGACTACCTCGACACTGGCCTGTTCCTCGACCACCGCCCAATGCGCATGCGCATTCAGCGCGAGGCCGCCGACAAGCGCTTCCTCAACCTGTTCTGTTACACCGCTACGGCCAGCGTGCATGCCGCCAAGGGCGGTGCGCGCAGTACCACCAGCGTCGACCTGTCCAAGACCTACCTGGACTGGGCGCGGCGTAACCTGTCGCTGAACGGCTTCTCCGAGCGCAACCGCCTGGAGCAGGGTGATGTCATGGCCTGGCTGGAAGCCAATCGCGACACTTACGACCTGATCTTCATCGACCCGCCGACCTTCTCCAACTCCAAACGTATGGAAGGCGTGTTCGACGTGCAGCGTGACCACGTGCAACTGCTCGACCTGGCCATGGCGCGCCTGGCGCCCGGTGGTGTGTTGTACTTCTCCAACAACTTCCGCAAGTTCCAGCTCGACGAGCATCTGGCTGCGCGCTACGTGGTAGAGGAAATCACTGCGCAGACACTGGACCCGGACTTCGCCCGCAACAACCGTATCCACCGCGCCTGGCGCCTGCAATTGCGCTAAAGCGACAGGCAACATTGCGTCGCTAATGGCCAATAGCTATAACTCAGCACAGGGCCATGATTTTCGCAGGACGCTGACGTGACGAGATCGATCTATGTCGAAGTATGGCGTGCGTGCGAAGGTGCTGGGCCTGTGCAGCGAGGCGATGGCTGCCTGGGCAGTGGCATTGGTGGCGTTGGTGGCCGGCAGCTTGCTGTCGATTGCCCTGGCGCTGGCCACGCATGCGTTTTACAAGCAGCAGCTGCGCCAGCGCTTCGAGCTGCTGGCCAGCGAGCGCTATAGCCGTATCGCCGAGCGCTTCGACGACCAGGAACAGCGCCTGGACAGCTTGCGGCGCTTTTTCAGCTTCTCCAACGACATCACTCCACGTGAATTCGACGGCTTCGCCCGCCCCCTGCTGCGGCGCACCCAGGCTTACTCCTGGGCGCCGCGGGTCGAGGGCGCGCAGCGGCGCGACTTCGAGCGCAAGGCCAGTGCTGCCTTGGGGCAGGCCTACCTGATCCGTGACCTGGACGAGCGCGGTAATTGGCACCCGGCGCCGCCGCGCGATCACTACTTCCCGGTGCTTTACACCCAGGCAACCCAGATGCAGGGGCAACCCTACGGGCTGGACCTGCGCGGCCAGGCGGTACGTGACCAGGCCCTGATGCGTGCCTTGGAACCCGGCAGCATGGCAGTGTCCGCGCCGCTGGACATGATAAGTGTGGCACCGGGCTACGCCCGCGGGCTGTTGATGGTAGCGCCGGTGTTCTACAGCGCGCAGGCCGGCAACCCCGCAGGGTATGTCATGGCGCTGCTGAACGTGCGGCAACTGATCACGGACGGGCTGCCGGCCATTGCCCAGGACAACCTGGTGGTGCGGATCGTCGATCCAAGTGGGCGCAATGGCCATGAGCTGTTGTTCGACTCGCAGAACCCGGCCGCGCCGTTGGCGTTGGTCAGCACGCAGCTGTTGCACCTGGCCGACCATCATTTCCAGCTTGATATCCGCCCAAGCCAGGTGTTCATGCAGGCCAACCGCTCCTCTGCGGCGCTGGCGGTGGGCTTGCTCGGTGGCCTGCTAAGCCTGTTGCTCAGTGCCTTGCTGTACAACCTGTTCAGCCAGCGGCAACGTGCGCTCAAGCTGGTGGAGCAGCGCACCGCTGAGTTGCGCGTCAGTGAGCAGTCGTTGCGCGAGACGCATAATCAGCTGCGCAGTGTGCTCGATGCCGCTACCCAGGTCGCTATCATCGCGACCAGCCTGAAGGGTGTGGTCAGTACTTTCAATGCCGGTGCCGAGCGCATGCTTGGCTACGCGGCCAGCGAAGCGGTCGGGAAACTGCAACTGGAAGACTTGCTTCTGCCAGAGGAGCTCAGCCTTCGCGCCCATGCCTTGGGCCTGCGCTACGGGCGCCACATCGATGGTGGCCAGGCGATGTTCGCCGAGACCATACAAGAGGGTGGCGCGCAGCCAGGCGAGTGGACTTTGGTGCGCAAGGATGGCAGCCAGTTGTTGGCCAACATGCTGGTGACCGCGGTGCTTGACGAGCAGGGGCTATGGGTAGGTTACCTGGCGATTTGCATCGATGTCACCGAGCGCCGTCGAGTGCACGAGGCGTTGGCAATGCGTGATCGGCTGCTGGAGAAGCTCAGTGCCGAGGTGCCGGGCGGCATTTATCAGTATCGCCTCGACGCTAATGGCCACTCGTGTTTCCCCTATGCCAGTCAGGGCCTGTTCGATATCTATGAGGTCGACCTGCAGTTGCTGCGCGAGGACGCCACAGTGGTGTTCGAGCGCATCCATGCCGATGACCTGGAGCGCGTTCAGCGCTCCGTGCGCTACTCGGCCGAACACCTGTCCCCTTGGCGTGAAGAGTACCGTGTGTGCCTGCCCAGGGCCGGGTTGCGCTGGGTGCGCGGGGAGGCGACGCCGGAAGTCGGTGAAGACGGTTGCACGCTTTGGCATGGCTACCTGACCGATATTTCCGACCTCAAGGGCGTGGAGGAGGACTTGCGGACCTTATCGGTGACCGATGCCCTGACCGGTATCCACAACCGCCGCTACTTCCAGGAGCGGCTGAAGGCCGAACTGGACCGCGCCCAGCGTGATGATCTGGAACTGGCAGTGATCATGCTCGACATCGACCATTTCAAGAGGATCAACGACCAGTACGGTCATGCCGTGGGGGATCATGTATTGCGCAGCCTCTGCCAGCGTATCGGCCAGCGTCTGCGGCGTACGGACGTATTCTGCCGGCTTGGCGGTGAAGAGTTCATGGTGCTTTGCCCTGGTAGCAATGCTGAACAGGCGCGGCTCCTGGCGATGGAACTGTGGCAAGGGGTGCGCAATGTGCCTGTCGACGGGGTTGGCAAAGTGACTGCAAGTTTTGGCGTGGCCGGATGGCGGCCGGGGGAGGGGGCCGATGCCTTGTTGCTGCGGGCTGATGCCGGCGTCTATGCGGCCAAGCAGGCTGGCAGGGACCGTGTCGAGGCAGAGTTGAGCTGAGCGGGCAGTGCGGGCCTCATCGCCGGCTTGCCGGCGATGAAGTTGGTATTTGCCCAAGTCAGATCATGGGTTGACGCCTACCGTCCGGTTAGCGGCTTTGGGCTGGCGATACAGGTCCAGCAGTACCTGGTCGAGTACCTGCGATGCCCCCCAGGGTTTCGGGTCGTTGAGAATCGCCGCCACTGCCCAGGTATTGCCGTTGCTGTCACGGCTGAAGCCGGCAATGGCGCGTACGGTATTCAGGGTACCGGTCTTGATGTGGCCTTCACCGGCCAAGGCGGTACGCTTGAGGCGCTTGCGCATGGTGCCGTCCATGCCCACCAACGGCATTGAACTGATGAATTCGGCGGAGTAGGGGCTATTCCACGCCGCCTGCAGCAGTGCGGCCATTTCGCGCGTGCTTACCCGTTCAGCGCGCGACAGGCCAGAGCCGTTTTCCATCACCAGGTGGGGCGCGGTGATACCTTTCTTGGCCATCCACTGGCGAACCACGCGCTGGGCTGCGCGGGCATCGTCGCCATCGGCATCGGTACGGAACTGTGCGCCGAGGCTCAGGAACAGCTGCTGGGCCATCGTGTTGTTGCTGTATTTGTTGATGTCACGGATCACCTCCACCAGGTCGGGCGAGAAGGCCCGTGCCAGCAGGCGAGCGCCCTTGGGTACGTTTTCGATGCGGTCACGGCCCTGGATGCTGCCCCCCAGTTCGTTCCAGATCGCGCGCACGGCACCGGCGGCGTAGGTTGGGTGATCGAGCAGCGCGAGGTACGTCTGCGAGTTGCAGCCATCGCCCAGCTGGCCGCTGACCACGACATTCATGCCATCGGCTTGAGGCACCGGGTTGTAGCGTACATCGCCAGTGCATTTTCTGGAGGCAACTGCCTTGACCTGATTGTCGATGCGAATGCTCGCAATGGGTGGCTCGACGGCGACGGTCACCTTGCCGCCATCGTTGCGGGCGACGAAGCGCAGGGCCTTGAGGTTGACCAGCAAGGAGTCGGGCTTGACCAGGAAGGGCTTGTTCACGTCACCGCCGTCATCATTGAAGTGCGGCAGGTTGGGCTGTACGAAGTGGCTGCGGTCCAGCACCAGGTCACCGGTAATGGTGCGAACGCCGTTGGCGCGCAGGTCACGCATCAGCAGCCATAGCTTCTCCATGTTCAGCTTCGGGTCACCGCCGCCCTTGAGGTACAGGTTGCCGTTGAGCACGCCGTTGCTCAGGGTGCCATCGGTGTAGAACTCGGTCTTCCACTGGAAAGTCGGGCCGAGCAGTTCGAGGGCTGCATAGGTGGTGACCAGCTTCATGGTCGAGGCCGGGTTGACCGAGACATCAGCGTTGAACACGGTCGGCGTGCCGGGGCCATTGAGCGGCAGCATCACCAGCGACAGTGCTGTGTCCTGCAGTTTGCTGGCTTTGAGCGCC
Source organism: Pseudomonas sp. p106 (assembly GCF_003936645.1). Taxonomy (NCBI): domain Bacteria; kingdom Pseudomonadati; phylum Pseudomonadota; class Gammaproteobacteria; order Pseudomonadales; family Pseudomonadaceae; genus Pseudomonas; species Pseudomonas sp. p106. The sequence goes on along the minus strand of NZ_RHQR01000023.1, from coordinate 17,416 downwards.
TGCTGAACCTTGGGGGGCAGCGTGGTGTTGACGGCTGCGGCCTGGCTGGGCAGGGCGAACGGCAGGAGCATGCCGGCGAGAACGAGGGGGCGGAGCGATTTGATCATATGAGATTCATACCCTGCGGACGAGGGAAAAAGACATAGGGGCTGTATGAGATGATCGCCCCTCTACGAAATATAGTGCGCATTATGCCCCAAGCGCCGCGCTCATGCGCCACGTTCGACGGAAAAGCGCCGTTGTACTGCGGAAACTGTTAAAGTGCCGCGCGTTATTACTCAAGAGGATTGTTTCATGGCTACCAACCGTTCCCGTCGTCTGCGCAAGAAGCTGTGCGTTGATGAATTCCAGGAGCTGGGTTTTGAATTGAACCTGGGTTTCAAGGAAGACCTGTCCGACGAAGCCATCGATGCCTTCCTCGACGCCTTCCTGGCAGAAGCCATGGACGCCAACGGCCTGGACTACGTCGGTGGTGATGATTTCGGCCTGGTCTGCCTGGCAGAGCGTGGCTCGGTCAGCGAAGAGCAACGCGCCACTGTCGAAGCCTGGCTCAAAGGCCGTAGCGAACTGACCTCCATCGAAGTCAGCCCGCTCTTGGACGCCTGGTATCCGGAAAAGCCGATCAACCCGGCTTCCTGATGCATGGCTGAAGCGGCGCCCGCTCGGGCGGCCGCTTCATCAAGGCTTGGTCAGTTCTCTGGCCAAGGCTTTCTCCACGCGGCGCATGTGCCGTGCCAAAGCCTGTCGCCGCAGTTTCAGCTGTGATGCGGGCAACCCGCTTTGTTCAAGGGCCTCACAGGCCGCCATCAAGTGCTGTGCTTCCAGCATCCGCGCCGCGCTGAGGATCTTGTGTGCCTGCTCGCCGACGGCCTCAGCCTCGAGGTCAGGGTCCAGGGCCATGAGTTTTGTCAGGTCCTGCTGCAGGCTCATCAGCAAGGCCTTGAGAAACAGTTCACGGTCGTTGGGGTTGTCGCCAACGATACTGTTCAGACCTTTGATATTGAACGGTACCTTTGTTGCGGCCTGCTCCCGTTTGGGAGCGATATTCGCCAGGCGTTGGCTGAGTGTGCGCAGGCTGATGGGTTTGAGCAGGCAGTCGTCCATGCCGACACTGAGGCATTTTTGCCTGACTTCGGGCTGGGCGTTGGCGGTATAGCCCAGGATCACGCAGTGAGGGCGCCCGTTTTGGCGTTCTTCTGCGCGCACGGCGGCCGCGAGCTGGTAGCCGTTCATGTGCGGCATGTTGCAATCGAGGACGATCACGTCGAATTGCCCTTCACGCCATTTTTCCAGGCCTTCGCGGCCATCGCTGGCAGTGGCCTGGCTCAGGCCCAGGTACCCCAGCTGTTGCGCCATCAGCATCAGGTTGGCCGGGTGGTCGTCGATCACCAGCACCTTCAGCCGGGCATCGGGTACATCCATGTCATCGGCTTCCAGCACCTGCGGCGGCAGTGCGTCGACACGTTGCAGCGGTACGCTGAAGCGAACCTGAGTGCCGAAATCCGGCACGCTCTTGATGCTCAGGCTTGCGCCCATCATTTCGCACAGGCTACGGCAGATGGCCAAGCCCAGGCCCGTGCCTGCGCGAGCCCCCTGGCTATGCGGGTTGGCCTGAACGAAGGGGTTGAACAGGCGTTGCAAGTCATCGTCGTGAATGCCAATGCCGGTGTCACGCACTTCCAGGTCAAGGCTTGGGGGCGCTGACGGGACTTCTTCGCGCAGGCTGAGGCTGATGCGCACCTGGCCCTGCCCGGTGAACTTGATGGCATTGCTGATCAGGTTGGACAGGATCTGCTTGAAACGCAGTGGGTCGAGCAGGACGTGGCAGCGTGCGCTGGAGTCGATGACGACGTCGAAGGCCAGGCCTTTTTGCCGTGCCTGGCCATCGAACACGCGGCTCACCGATTCGACCAGCGCCGCAAGGTCGACAGGCTCGGGCGCAAGGGACAGGTGGCCGGACTCGATGCGCACGATATCCAGGATGTCACCGATCAGGCCCAGCAGGTCCTTTGCCGAATGGTGGGCGACTTCCAGCGAGGTGCGATCGATCTGCCCTTGATGGGCACGCTTGACCGCCAGTTCGAGCATGCCGATGACCGCGTTCATCGGGGTGCGAATCTCATGGCTGATGGTCGCCAGGAAGGTACTCTTGGCGCGGTTGGCATCATCAGCCAGTTGCTTGGCCTCGCGCAGCTCCTGCACCAGCTTGCGCCGCTCGCTGATGTCGATCCAGCCACCGATGATGCCCTGGACTTCACCGAGTGAATCACGGTACGGCAGTATCCAGTGGTAGATCGTGATTTCGCGATCCTTGAGCCGCAAGGGGCGGTCGATGATCAGCGGAACCCCGGCCGCCATCACCTGCAGATAATCGGCATGGATCTGCCGGGTACTTTCCGAACCCGCGAACAGACTGTCTTCCAGGCGCCTGCCTATGACCTCGTCGTGGGTCGCCTGCACCGCTTCCAGATAACTGGCATTGCAGCTTTGCAGGCAGCCCGCCCTGTCCCGCACGTACATGGGGTGCGGCGTGCCATTGAGCAGTGCGCCCATGAACTCCAGCTGATCGTTCAGGGCGCGCTCGGCGTGCTGGCGCTGTTTGATCTGGCGGCGCAACCGGGCGTTCCACAGCAGCGCCGCCAGCAGGAGCAAAGCGGTCCCCAGCAACACTTTCAAGGCAAGGCGCCTGAAGCCTAGCCAATTGCTGTCATCATGCTGGCTGTAACCACTCCAGCGGTTGTTGATCACCCCCAGTTCTTCCGGCGAAATGCTCAGCAGGGCCTTGTCCAGAATCGATGCCAACTCTGTTGCCTGCGCCGAGGTGGCCATGGCGAAGCTCGCAGGATCGGTACCGACCGTGCTGCGGATGACCAGTTTGGCGTTACCTGCTATGGCGTGGTTGGCATCGATCAAGGTCGTGATGACGGCATCGACTGCGCCACTGCTCAACAGTGCCATGGAATAGTAGGGGCTTTCGGTCTCGATCCAGCCGGTCTGCGGATACCGGGTTGCCAGCAGTTCGGACATCTCGCTGTAGCGGGTGATGGCGATGCGCCGGCCCTGCAGTTGTTCCAGTGAAGTGTACTGGGGCGTTTCGGTGCGCGTGACCAGCACATAGGTGCTTTCCAGGTAAGGTCGGCTGAGTTGCAAGTGCTCCTCGCTCATGTCATCCACGGCAAGCGCTGCGATCATGTTCACGCGCCCGTCCTCAAGCCGGGCGATCATCTCGGCAATGCCGTTGGCACGCTGAACGTCGAAGCGCAGCCCTGTGCGCAGGCGGATCAGATCCAGCAGGTCGGCGGTAATCCCGCGGAAATGGCCATTGCCGTCGAAATAGGACAGCGGTGCGGCCGTCTCGTCGATAGCCACCTGCATCACAGGATGGCGGCGCAACCACTGCTCCTCTTCGGCCGTGAGCTGCAGCTTCCGGTCGCTCAACAGTAGGTCGCTGCCGGCGCTCCAGCGTTTGAAGATGCTGGCGCGCACGGCGGCTGGCTGGCGCTCCAGGGCCAGGTTCACCAGGTCCTTGAGATGGGTATCCTGGGCGCGCATTGCAAAACTGAAACCGACGCTCTCATGTTTGCCGAAGCTTGCCATGCGCAGGCGCGGCAGGTGACCGCGGTTGAGCTGATAGTGAGTGGATATGGTATCGCCGATGAATACGTCAGCCTGCCCGAACGCGACGGCATTGAGGGCTTGGGAAGACGAACCGAAGGCCAGCAGTTCGGCTTGGGGATATAAAGTGCTGACTTCTTCTCGGGGCAGGTAGTGATACAACATGCCCAGACGCATGCCGCCCATGCCGCGATTGAGCGTACGGCGTTCGTCTTCGCGGGTCACCAGCACCGGCTGGTCGACGGCATAAGGGTGCGAAAGCGCCAGGCCTTCGCTCGCTGCTTCATAGCCATTGGCGCTGCCGAGCAAGTCGATATCCCCCTTCTTGAGCGCCTCTACTGCAGCTTGCCGGTTGGGATAGCGCAACACTCGAATCGGCACCTGCAGTACCTTGCCGATCAGGCTGGCATATTCGGCGGTGAGTCCTTGATAGTCGCGCCCGCCACTGGTTATGTCGAAGGGCGGATAATCCGGTGCTGACGTGCCCAGCTTCAGGTATTGCCGGCCCATCAGCCATTCCCTCTGTGGCGCGGTCAGTGGCGGCGTTACCGGTGAGGCAGAGGAGCGGGCAAGAAGGGAATACGGTACCGCCTCAAGCTGAGAAGCCTGCGCTGCGCAGCAGGCCAATGACAGTGCAAGGGCCAGCCAGGCAAGGAGTTGCGCCATTTGACACCTCAGACCAGCGCGTTGCGTTTGGCCATCTCGATAAGGTCGACCAAGGTGTCGACCTGGAGTTTCTGCATCAGGCGCTTCTTGTAAGTGCTGACGGTTTTGTTGCTGAGAAACATGCCTTTGGCAATTTCCTTGTTGCTGCGCCCTTGGGCGAAAAGTTGCAGCACCATGAGTTCGCGATCGTTGACCTGCCGGAAAAGCCTGAGATCGGTGTCTGCTGTTTCGTGGCCCGTGTGGATGGCCTGGCTGGGAAAGTAGTTGTATCCGGCCAGTACCGCCTTGATAGCGCTGAGCAGTTCGCTCAGGTCTTCCTGTTTGCATACATAGCCTGCCGCACCTGAGTGCATGCAGCGCACGGCGAACAGCGCAGGCGATTGCGCGGTCAGGATCAGCACCTTCAGCGGCAAGGCCATGGTTTGAAAGCGCGAGAGGACCTCGAGGCCATCAAGCTTGGGGATGCTGATATCCAGAATCACCAGGTCGGGCATTGTTTCGCGGATCATCTGCATGGCGTCCACGCCATTGTCCGATTCGCCTACGACTTTGTAGTTCTGGTTTTCAAGCAGCATACGGACAGCCAGGCGGATGACCGGGTGGTCATCGACAATAAATACGGAGTGCATGTTCAACTTCCCTGCGGCGGATGACGAGGCAGGGGGCACATTAACCCAGTTGCATCTGACATGGGGTGTGAAGTGTGGCGATTAAACGTATATGGGAAATGGCTTACAGCAGAAAGCAATTAGAGCTACGAAGTGTAATGATTTGAGTCAGTGTCAAAGGACTCTTGGTAACTTTTTGTTTTGTAAATATTCGTTCTGTTTAACAAGTGGCGGCAGTTGTAGGAAATATCCCTCAATATAATGGGCCGCATGCGCAAAGGCATGCGGCAGTACCCAGGTTCAGGTCGGGCTGGACCGCCCGGTCATCTCGCGGGCCATTTCGCTGGCATAGCTGTCGGTCATGCCGGCGATGAAATCGATCATGCGCAGGTAGGCTTTGTGCAAAGAATCATGCGGGTGTGGGGCGTTGTTACCAATCAGATCGAGTACGCGGCGGCTCTTGAAGGAGGGGGTGCGCCCGCCATGCTGCTCAAGGGCCGCAGCACAGAACGTGTTGAGGAGGATTTCCAGGGTGGTGTAGGCACCGATTTCGTGCAGCGTCTTGCGCTTGTCCTGGAATATCTTGTTGCGTGCCATGTCCTTGGCCTGAAGCACGCAGCGCTTGGCCGGGCCGTGCATGTGCTCGACCAGGTCGCCACTCAACTGCCCGGCAAGCAATGCCTGCTGTTGCTCGACGAAGGCGCTCGCGGCGGCGTTGGTCAGGTGCTCGATGGCTTTGCCACGCAAGATGGCCAGCTTGCGTCGCCGCGAATCTGCAGGGCCAAGCTGGCGATACGTTTCTGGCAAGTCATCGCCCACCAGGTCGAGCAGCAGCGCCTCCACTTCGGCGTACTGCAGCAACTCCATCTCCAGGCCGTCTTCCAGGTCGATCAGGCCGTAGCAGATGTCATCGGCTGCCTCCATCAGGTAGACCAGTGGATGGCGCGCCCAGCGCTGCTCCTCAAGTAACGGCAGGCCGAGCTTGTGCGCGATCTGTTCGAGCAGCGGCAACTCGCTCTGGTAGCAGCCGAACTTATGCTTCTTGTACCCCAGGGCATCAGCGTGCCGGGCGGTCCAAGGGTATTTGAGATAAGTACCGAGGGTCGCGTAGGTCAGCCGGGTACCGCCGTCGAACTGGTGATACTCAAGCTGGGTGAGCACGCGAAACCCTTGGGCGTTGCCTTCGAAGTTGAGGAAGTCGCCGCGCTCGTCATCCGTCATGTCATCCAGCCAGCCGCGCCCTGCAGCCTGCTGGAACCAGTGGCGGATGGCATCTTCGCCTGAGTGGCCGAACGGCGGGTTGCCGATGTCGTGGGCCAGGCAGGCGGACTGCACGATCATGCCCAGATCACTGGGTTCACACCAGTCTGGCAGGCTGTCGCGCAGCGTTTCGCCGACGCGCATGCCCAATGAGCGCCCTACGCAACTTACCTCGAGGGAATGGGTCAGGCGCGTGTGAATATGATCGTTGCTGGAGACGGGGTGGACCTGGGTCTTGCGCCCCAGGCGGCGGAACGCGCCTGAGAAGATGATCCGGTCGTGGTCTTTGTGGAAGGGGCTGCGCCCCAGTTCATCGGGGCTGTACAGGGCTTTGCCCAGGCGCTCGCGGGTGAGCAGGGTGTGCCAGTCCAAGGCTCGCTCTCCTGTAGGTCGAATGGCGTAGCTTCCGGTGTCGCGCAGGGCTATGCAAGCGGAAAATCGATACCGGCCTGATCGTCGGCAAGCCGTCTCTCACAGGTGCTTGCCACGCTTGAAACGCGTGGGTCACCTGCGAGTGAAGACTCTGGAGGTGGCTCAGGAGCGCCGCGAGCCTTGCAGATACACCTTCAACAGCGGCAGCAGCGTAGTGCCCAGGCGCACCAGGCGTGACAGGTTGCCGCTGCGCACCCCCTTGCCGGTCAGAAAGCCCAGCGCAACCACCGCACCAATGCCCCATAGGGGAGCGTGTTTGATGCCCAGGCCATCTTGTAATGAGCCGCCCATGCCACGCAGGCGGTGCAGTGGCTGCAGCATTTGCCCGGACTCCTGGCGGATCTGCTGGCGATGCATTTCCATGCGCAGGCGCAGCAGGGCTTTGCGCAGCTCCCGTGGGTTACGCGTATTGGGTAGTTCAGGCAGGCTCATGGCAGCAGGCGCTCCCGGTCCTTGGCAAGTTCTTCGAGGGTGGCGCCAAACGGCGAGGACTCGTCGAATACCGCCGCCCTCAGCCGTAGGCCGCAATACAGCGCAGCCACACCATAAAACACACACAGGCCGATGATCCCTGCCAGGCGGTAGCTGTCCCACAGCAACACCAGCAGCAGGCCCGACAAGGCTGTCAGCAGCAGCAGTGCGAACACCAGCGCCAGGCCAGCGAACAGCAAAAGGCTCAGGGTGCGTCCTTTCTGCTCCTGCAGTTCGATACCGAACAGTTCGATATGGCTGTGCAGCAGCCCCAGTATCGCGGCGCCCAGGCGCCTGCCCGAGGCACCGGTGCCAATGGCGTCATTCTCCATGGAGGCTCCTTAGCGCCGATTGGCCAACAGGCCGATCAGCAGGCCGACACCTGCGGCTATGCCGATGGCCTGCCAAGGGTTTTCCTGAACGTAGTGCTCGGCACTACCCAAGGCCGCCTGGCCACGCTCACGCACCGATTCCTGAGTCAGTTGCAAGGTTTCGCGGGCCTGCGTGAGGCGCTCGTGGATCTGCTCACGCAGCTCATCGGCCTGGTCGCCCGCCAGATTGGCGGTGTCGGCCAGAAGCTTCTCGGTGTCACGGACCAAAGCCTGGAAGTCCGCCATCAATATCTCTTGTGCAGTCTTTGCCGATTTGCTGGCCATGGTGCTCTCCCTGTGTAGGTGTGTAGGTAATTCGAGTTTCGCTGTGCGCTGAAGGTTCACTTCGTCGCTGGTATGGGCCTTGCTAATGAAGATTGCCACAACGCGGGGCGTAGACCGGAGCGATGCGCCGATACAGGGCGTCGACCCCGGCAGATACCGATAAACCTTAACCCAATCCACGACAAACCCAAGAAAAAACCACGCAGGCTTCGCTCGGTTCACCGTACCCGGGCAATGGGCTGGCACCGATCCGGTGCATGGATGCAGGTTCTTGAACTGTCCTGGTGCCTTTTTTCAGTAGGTCTGCCTTTTCATGGACAACATGCACAGCGCCATGGACTCCCTGGTCCACGGTTCCAACACGCTCTTCATCCTCATGGGCGCCATTCTGGTGCTTGCCATGCACGCGGGCTTCGCATTTCTCGAAGTGGGCACCGTGCGCCACAAGAACCAGGTCAATGCCTTGTCGAAGATACTCAGCGATTTCGCCATCTCGGCGCTGGTGTACTTCTTCATCGGTTACTGGGTTGCCTATGGTGTGAGTTTTCTGCACCCGGCATCCCAGCTGGCCGCCGACCACGGCTATGCCCTGGTCAAATGCTTTTTCCTGTTGACGTTCGCGGCAGCGATACCGGCAATCATCTCCGGGGGTATCGCCGAGCGTGCGCGGTTCGTGCCTCAGCTGTGTGCCACAGCGTTGATCGTAGCCTTCATTTATCCGTTCTTCGAGGGCGTGGTATGGAATGGCAACTTCGGCGCACAGGCATGGCTGCAGGCGCGTTTTGGTGCGCCTTTCCATGACTTTGCAGGGTCTGTGGTGGTGCATGCGATGGGCGGCTGGCTGGCACTGGTGGCAGTGCTGCTGCTGGGTGCACGGCGGGGGCGGTACCGTGATGGTCGGCTGGTGGCCTTCGCTCCGTCGAGCATTCCGTTTCTGGCGCTGGGCTCGTGGATCCTGATCATCGGCTGGTTCGGCTTCAATGTCATGAGCGCGCAGACCTTGCAAGGCGTCAGTGGCCTGGTGGCGATCAATTCGCTGATGGCCATGGTAGGCGGCACCCTGGCAGCGTTGTTGGCCGGGCGTAACGACCCTGGATTTTTGCACAACGGGCCGCTGGCGGGGCTGGTGGCGATCTGTGCAGGTTCGGACCTGATGCATCCGATCGGTGCACTGGCTACTGGCCTGGTGGCCGGTGTTCTGTTCGTGTGGAGCTTCACCGCCGCGCAAAACCGCTGGAAGATCGACGATGTGCTGGGCGTGTGGCCATTGCATGGGCTATGCGGCGTATGGGGCGGGATAGCCTGTGGCATCTTCGGCCAGGCAAGCCTTGGCGGTATGGGGGGCGTCAGCCTGACCAGCCAGTTGATCGGGAGCCTGGCAGGGGTGCTGATCGCGCTGCTTGGGGGCTTTGTCGTGTACGGGCTGATCCGCGCGGTACTCGGCCTGCGCCTGAGCCATGAACAGGAGTTTCAGGGCGCCGACTTGTCGCTGCACCGCATCGGTGCCACCAGCCAGGATTGAACGAGGTCAGGTGCACATGGGGCGGTGGCGACCTAGAATAGGCTTCTCATCCATGCCAAACCGGGTCCCGCCCCATGCTGCCTGAATGCCAACTCTTCGGCACCGTCGGGTGCCACTTGTGTGAAGTGGCCGAAGCCGTTCTCATGCCTTTCGTCGATCATGGCCTGCTGGTCGAACTGGTCGATATCGCCGAGAGCGAGGCGCTGTTCGAGCGCTACGGGCTTATCATTCCCGTGCTGCGTCGTTGCGATACCTCGGCCGAACTGCACTGGCCGTTCGATCCTGAACAGGTTGTAGCCTTTCTCGCGCAATGACAACGGCAGGGGAAGCATCGCCTGCCTGCATGAGCTGAGCTGTTACCCGAAGATGCCGTGCCGGCGACACACGCCGGAACCTCATCATCGTCGAGAATGCAGTCATGTTCATCACACCAAATTTTACCCTGGAAGAGATGATTGTCTCGCAGGTCGCCGCTCGGGAAGGGCTGGACAATACGCCCTCGCAGCAAGTCATCAGCAACCTGCACCTGCTGTGTGAAGCCCTTGAGCAGGTGCGGGCCCTGTTTGGCCTGCCGGTAATCATCAGCAGTGGCTACCGGTCCCCCGCGTTGAACAAGCGTATAGGCGGCTCCCCGCGCAGCCAGCACCTGCACGGCTTGGCTGCGGACTTCGAGATATTCGGCATCAGTAACCGGGAAGTGGTCCGCCGGGTGAGCGCAAGCGCAGTGAATTTCGACCAGATGATTCTGGAGTTCGACAGTTGGGTCCACCTGTCGGTAACGCCGAGCGTCCCGCGCCGTCAAGTGCTGACCATCCGCAGGGGTACAGGCTACCTGCCAGGTTTGCAGTGAGCAGGGGATGAATTGACGGCGGGGTGTGCAAGTTCGTATGCTGTATATAAATACAGTATCGAGGTAAGCCCATGCTCAATGTCGAGCAACTCAAGTACAGCGTCAACCGCATGCCGGTGGAGCGGGTATGTGACGCCGTGCTGGAACTGCGCCTCGAAGGCTTGGTCACCGATGACCGTACGCCGTTCGGCAAGGTTCATTTCAATACCTGCTTCGCCGAGATCGAGGCGCTGTTCCAGCGGGCCGGCTACCATCGAGGGTTGGATGTGGTGGGTTACCAGGGCTTGCTGTATGCGCTCTATGATCCCGGCCGCTGGGAGCCCGTGCAGGTTCTGCGCTGGCTGAAGGCGCGCAGCGAGGCCATGGTCCAGGCTGGTTGAGCTGGCGGGGTTGGGGGATAATGCCCGGCCCTGCCTGCCCCGAGTCTCGCCATGACCACGCCTTTCGACCCCGCCCGCCAGCAAGCCAGCACGGTCTGCCTGCCACCTGGCAACTGGGCGACGGTACTTGATTGCCTGTGCGACCATTTCAAGGCAATCGAGCGTGCGCAGTGGCTTGACCGCTTTGCTCGTGGCCGGGTGCTCAACGCCGAAGGCCAGGCGATCGCTGCCGACCTGCCTTACCGTCGCGGCATGCGCCTGCACTATTTTCGTGAGGTGCCCAACGAGCGGCCGATCCCGGTAGAGGAAGCCATCCTGCATGTGGATGAGCATCTGGTGGTGGCCGACAAACCGCATTTTCTGCCGGTTACGCCAACCGGCGAGTATGTCGAACAGACGTTGCTGCGCCGTTTGATCCGGCGCCTGGATAACCCTCACCTGGTGCCGTTGCACCGCATCGACCGGCATACCGCAGGGTTGGTGTTGTTCTCGGCCAACCCGCAAACCCGCAGCGCGTACCAAAGGCTGTTCCCCGAGCGCCGCATCGACAAACGCTACCACGCCATCGCCCCGGCCTTGCCCCAGCGTGATTTTCCGCTGGTGCATAAAAGCCGTCTGGTGCATGGCGAGCCGTTTTTCCGCATGCATGAGGTACCGGGGGACGATAACAGCGAAACCCTGGCCGAGGTGCTGGAGAAGCAGGGTGAGCTATGGCGCTACGGCCTTTCACCGGTGACCGGCAAGACGCATCAACTGCGGGTGCACATGGCGGCACTGGGCGCGGGGATCTGTAACGATCCGTTCTATCCTGAGTTGCTCAAGGTAGAAGATGATTACCAGCGGCCATTGAAGCTGCTGGCACACAGCTTGCGCTTTGCTGACCCGTTGACGGGGGAGGAGCGCTATTTCGAGAGTCGTCTGACCCTCGGTTGGTAGTGCCCCTTCGCGGGCAAGGTCGCGAAGGGGCGCAGTGTTGTCAGCGGTTAAACCGCTCCACCAGTGAGTACTGGCCACCGGCGGTGGTGGTCAATGCTTCGCTGAGCAGCGCCGAATGCTGCGCCTGCTCGGCTGTCTGGTCGGCCAGTTCGGCGATCGTGCTGATGTTGCGGCTGATCTCGTCAGCCACGGCTGTCTGCTCTTCAGTGGCGGCAGCGATCTGGGTCGCCATGTCGGTAATGTTGGCCACCGCCTCGCTGATCCCCATCAATGCCTGGTCAGCCTGCATCACTCGTTCTACACCTTCCTGAGCCTGGCGATGGCCAGATTCCATGGTGAGCACGGCGTTGTTGGCTGTCTGTTGCAGCTTGGCAATCAGGCCATGGATCTGCCCTGTGGACTCAGCGGTACGCTGGGCCAGCTGGCGCACTTCGTCGGCCACCACGGCAAAGCCACGGCCCATTTCGCCAGCGCGGGCTGCTTCAATGGCGGCGTTCAGGGCCAGCAGGTTGGTCTGGTCGGCAATGCCCTTGATCACATCGACCACGCCACCGATTTCGTCGCTGTCCTTGGCCAGTTGCGTCACGGTCTGGCCGGTTTCACCCACGGCCGCCGACAGGCGCTCGATGGCGTCGCGGGTTTCACCGGCGATCTGCCGGCCCTGGCTGGTCAGGCGATTGGCTTCCTGTGTGGCATCGGCGGTGCGCTGTACATGGTTGGCCACTTCCTGGGTCGTGGCGGCCATCTGGTTGACGGCGGCGGCAACCTGCTCGGTCTCGACCCGTTGGCGCTCCAGCCCCGAAGAGCTCTGGTGGGCCAGGACGTCGGACTGGCGTGCCTGGTCGCTGAGGTGTTCGGCGCTGTCCTGCAGGCGGGTCAGGCAGGTTTTCATGCGCGCATCCTGGCTGAGCAGGGCCATTTCCAGGCGTGCCTGCACGCCTCGGCTGTCGGTGTACATCTGCGCGATCAGTGGGTCGGAAGTGGTCTGTTCGGCCAGGCGTAGCAGGCGCTTGAGGCCGCGTTGTTGCCAGCTAAGGCCGAGCAGGCCGAGCGGCACCGACAGGCCGGCGGCCAGGGCGAAGCCCCAGGAATGCCCGAGCCAGTTGCCGATCAGGAAACCGATCTGGCTGACCAGGATGAAGGGCAGCCAGTCCTGCAGCACTGGCAGCCACTTGTCACGGCGCGGAACGGCGGGCTTGCCCTGATTCAGGCGCTGGTACAGGGCTTCGGCGCGGCGGATCTGCTCGGCGGTGGGCTTGACCCGCACCGACTCGAAACCTGTCACCTGGTTGTTGTCGAAGATCGGCGTGACGTAGGCGTTGACCCAGTAATGGTCACCCGACTTGCAGCGGTTCTTGACGATGCCCATCCAGGGCTGGCCTTGCTTGAGGGTCTGCCACATGTGGGCGAACACCGCAGGCGGCACATCAGGGTGGCGTACCAGGTTGTGCGGTGCGCCGATCAGCTCCTCGCGCGTGAAGCCGCTGATCTCGACGAACGCATCGTTGCAATAGGTGATCACACCCTTGGCATTGGTGGTCGAGATCAAGCGTTGTTGGGCAGGGAAAGTCCTTTCCCGTTGGGTAATCGGCTGGTTGTTCCGCATGGGCTGAGTAATCCGCAAGGCTTTCGACAGATATCGGCAAGCCAGTACTTTTATTGAATGGATATTTAACTTCGTTGATCTGGCGCAGGAACGGACTGCGGGGATTACGCTAGCAGGCCCGCACGTTCGCGAAAGATGGCGTCACTATTGCAAGTTTATTGCAGGGAGTGACGTGCAGGTCAAATCATGACTCATTGGCTGGCCAAGAGCCAGCCTCCGGCACAAAAAAGGGGCGCTTTTGCGCCCCGGTCAGCTGGCTTTCAGCTGGCGATCAACTGCCTCAACACATAGTGCAAAATCCCGCCGGCTTTGAAGTATTCCACTTCATTGACCGTATCGATCCGGCACAGTACCTCAATGTCTTGCTGCTGCCCGTCCTCACGGGTGATGCGCAGTTGCAGGCTCATGCCTGGCTTCAACTGAACCCCGGCCAACCCCAGTACGTCGATTCGCTCTTTGCCGGTGAGCCCCAGTTGCTTGCGATCGTGCCCGGCTTTGAACTGCAACGGCAGTACGCCCATGCCGACCAGGTTGGAGCGGTGGATGCGCTCGAAACTCTCCGCCAGTACCGCCTTGACCCCCAGCAGGTTGGTGCCTTTGGCTGCCCAGTCGCGGCTGGAGCCGGTGCCATATTCCTGGCCGGCGATCACCACCAGCGGCGTGCCTTCAGCCTGGTAGCGCATGGCCGCGTCGTAGATCGAGAGCTTTTCCCCAGTGGGCACGTACAACGTGTTGCCGCCTTCTTCACCGGCGAGCATCTCGTTGCGGATGCGGATGTTGGCGAAGGTGCCACGCATCATCACCTCATGGTTGCCCCGCCGTGAACCGTATGAGTTGAAGTCGTGAGGTTCGACGCCTTTTTCGCGCAGGTAGCGCCCGGCCGGGCTGTCGGCCTTGATGTTGCCGGCCGGGGAAATGTGGTCGGTAGTCACCGAATCGCCAAGCAGGGCGAGAATGCGCGCACCCTGGATGTTCTCGATCACCGGCAGTGGGCCGCCAATGCCGTCGAAGAAGGGAGGGTGCTGGATGTAGGTGGAGTCGTCCTGCCACACGTAAGTGGCCGCCTGCGGCACTTCGATGGCTTGCCACTGGGCGTCACCGGCGAATACCTCGGCGTACTCCTTGTGGAACATCGCCGTGTCGACCTTGGCCACGGCGTCGGCGATTTCCTGCTGGCTGGGCCAGATGTCGCGCAGGTACACCGGCTGCCCGTCCTTGCCGGTGCCCAGCGGGTCACGGGTAAGGTCCAGGCGAACGCTGCCGGCCAGGGCGTAGGCCACCACCAGTGGCGGCGAGGCCAGCCAGTTGGTCTTGACCAGCGGGTGCACCCGGCCTTCGAAGTTGCGGTTGCCTGACAGTACCGAGGCGACGGTCAGGTCGGCGCTGCCGATGGCGGTCTCGATGGCTTCGTCCAGTGGACCGGAGTTGCCGATGCAGGTGGTACAGCCGTAGCCGACCAGGTCGAAACCCAGTTGGTCGAGGTAAGGAGTGAGCCCGGCGGCATTGTAATAATCGGTGACCACTTTGGAGCCGGGCGCCAGCGAGCTTTTTACCCATGGCTTGCGCTGCAGCCCTTTCTCCAGGGCCTTTTTCGCCACCAGGCCGGCCGCCATCATCACACTGGGGTTGGAGGTGTTGGTGCAGGAGGTAATTGCGGCGATTACCACGGCACCATCGCGCAGGGTATAGGTCTGGCCTTGGTGGCTGTAGTCGATCTCGCCGGCCTGGTCGGCATTGCCCACTGCCACACCACCACCGCCTTCGCTTTCCAGGCGGCCGACCTCTTTGGCCAGGGGTTTGGGTTGCAGTTCGATGAAGTGGTCGAACGCCTGGCTGACTTGGCCGAGCGCAACGCGGTCCTGGGGGCGTTTTGGCCCGGCCAGGCTAGCTTCGACTTCGCCCATGTCCAAGGCCAGGGTATCGCTGAACAGCGGTTCCTGCCCCGGCAGGCGCCACAGGCCCTGTGCCTTGCAGTACTGTTCGACCAGTTGCACCGTCTGCTGCGGTCTGCCCGAAAGGCGCAAGTAGTCCAAGGTGACCTCATCGACCGGGAAGAAGCCACAGGTCGCGCCGTATTCCGGTGCCATGTTGGCAATGGTGGCACGGTCGGCCAAGGGCAGGTCGGCCAGGCCGTCACCATAGAACTCGACGAACTTGCCGACCACGCCTTTCTTGCGCAGCATCTGTGTCACGGTCAGCACCAGGTCGGTGGCGGTGATGCCTTCGCGCAGCTTGCCGGTAAGCTTGAAGCCGATCACTTCCGGGATCAGCATCGACACCGGCTGGCCGAGCATGGCAGCTTCCGCTTCGATCCCGCCAACGCCCCAGCCGAGCACGCCCAGGCCGTTGATCATGGTGGTGTGCGAATCGGTGCCGACCAAGGTGTCGGGGAACGCATAGGTGCGCCCATCGGCCTCACGGGTCCATACCGTGCGGCCCAGGTACTCCAGGTTGACCTGGTGGCAGATGCCGGTGCCCGGCGGCACTACGCGGAAGTTGTCGAACGCGCTCTGGCCCCAGCGCAGGAAGGCATATCGTTCGCCATTACGCTGCATTTCGATGTCGACGTTTTCACCGAACGCCTGGGGGGTGGCGTAGCGGTCGACCATCACCGAGTGGTCGATCACCAGGTCCACGGGCGACAGCGGGTTGATCCGCTGCGGGTCGCCCCCGGCCTTGGCCATGGCAGCGCGCATGGCCGCCAGGTCGACTACCGCCGGTACGCCGGTGAAATCCTGCATCAATACCCGCGCCGGGCGGTATTGGATCTCGCGATCGGAACGACGGTCTTGCAGCCAGTCGGCGAGGGCGCGCAGGTCGTCGCTGCTGACCGTCTCGCCATCTTCCCAGCGCAGCAGGTTTTCCAGCAGTACCTTGAGCGACATGGGCAGGCGCTGCAGGTCGCCTAGTTGTCGTGCAGCCTCGGTAAGGCTGAAGTAATGGTAGGTCTGGTCGGCCACCTTGAGGGTCTTGAGGGTTTTCAGGCTATCGAGCGAGGGCATTGCCAACTCCTTATGCACCGGTGCCCGGCATTGGCTGGATGATGCCGGTGTCACCGCTCTGTTTCGGCCCGCACGGTACGGACCTGGCTGAAGAGTCAGGTTAGACCGGTTTGTCTGCCCTGACCCTATTCTGGACCGGCGGGGCATGTCGCAGGTTCCGATCTTCCTTTATCATCGCCGCCCTGCCGGCGCCTGTGGTGCGCCAGCCGTAGTGGAGTGAGAGATGAATACCCTGTTCATGCATTGCCGGCCCGGGTTCGAGGGCGAGGTCTGCGCCGAGATCAGCGAACACGCTGCCCGCCTGGGGGTTGCCGGTTATGCCAAAGGCAAGCCGCAGAGCGCCTGCGCCGAGTTTGTCTGCGCCGAAGCCGAAGGTGCCGAACGGTTGATGGCGCAGCTGCGCTTTGCCCAACTGATCTTCCCGCGCCAGTGGGCGCGTGGCGGCTACATCGAACTGCCTGAGACCGATCGGATCAGCGTGTTGCTCGAGCATCTGGCAACACTGCCGGTGTTTGGCAGCCTGTGGCTGGAGGTGCTGGACAGCAACGACGGCAAGGAGCTGTCGACGTTCTGTCGCAAGTTCGAGGTGCCGCTGCGCAAGGCTTTGGAAAAAGCCGGCCGCTTGGTCGATAACGCCAGCCTGCCTCGCCTGTTGCTGACCTTCATCAGTGGTCGTCGGGTATTCGTTGGCGTTGCCGAGGCGAACAACAGTGCGCTGTGGCCGATGGGAATTCCGCGCTTGAAATTCCCGCGTGAAGCGCCGAGCCGCTCGACCTTGAAGCTTGAAGAGGCCTGGCACCAGTTCATTCCACGGGAGCAGTGGGAGCAGCGGCTGGGCGATGACATGACCGGGGTGGACCTCGGGGCTTCACCGGGGGGGTGGACGTACCAACTGGTGCGCCGTGGCATGCTGGTCACTGCTATCGACAATGGGCCGATGGCAGAGAGTTTGATGGACACCGGCCTGGTTCAGCACCTGATGGCCGACGGCTTCACTTGGCAGCCCAAGCAACCGGTGGACTGGATGGTCTGCGATATCGTCGAGAAGCCGGCGCGCACCACTTCGTTGATCGAGACTTGGTTGGGGGAGGGCTTGTGCCGGGAGGCGGTGGTCAACCTTAAGTTGCCGATGAAGCAGCGATATGCCGAGGTGCGTCGCTTGCTGGACCGCATGGAGGCGACCTTCAAGGCGCGCAAGGTCAAGGTGTCGATTGCCTGCAAGCAGCTGTATCACGACCGCGAGGAAGTGACGTGCCATCTGCGCAGGCTGGACCTGAAACCACGAAAGTAAGCCGTTGCCGTTGCCGTTGCCGTTGCCGTTGCCTTGCTTTTGCTTTTGCTTTTGCTTTTAAGCGCACGATAGTTCAGACGCCGCAGATTGCGACTTCAGGAGGCCGAGCGCAGGTCTTGCG